>JAWOFY010000116.1:0-12199 GCA_046497285.1 Candidatus Hydrogenedentota bacterium | reverse complement strand
ACGCGCCATTGCGCGCCATCCTGCCGGGCGCCTTGGGGGTCGATGCTCACTTCGAGGCTCCCCTGAGCGCGTTCGTATTCGATGGTTTCGGATGTCACCGTATCCTGTGTGACGTTCACGGTCACCGGATTTGGCGCCACCCAGCCCTCCGAGTCGGCGAACTCGACCTCGTGTTCACCGGTCTCGAGGGTGAGGCGATCACCGCTGTCCCGCCAGGTCGCCTCGCCCGTCACGCGCCATTGCGCGCCATCCTGCCGGGCGCCTTGAGGTTCGATGCTTACTTCGAGGCTCCCGTGGGCGCATTCGTATTGCCCGGTTTCCGAGGTAAGGGTGTCCTTGACGATGTTCACGGTCACCGGATTTGGCGCCACCCAGCCCTCCAACTCGGCGAACTCGACCTCGTATGTGCCGGTCTGGCGGGTGATGCGCTCGCCGCTGTCTTGCCATGTGTTTCCCGCGCTAGCGGTCCACTGTGCTCCATCGCCCACGGCATCTTCGGGCTCAATGGTGACTTGGAGGGCGCCCCGTGCGCGTTGGTAATTGGCGGTTTCCGAGGTAAGGGTGTCCTTGACGACGTCCACGGTCAGCGGATCGGGCTCCACCCAGTGGTCCAGCACCGCGAACTCGATCTCGTATTCGCCGATCTGAAGGGTGACGCTGTCTCCGCTGTCCAGCCAGGCGTCCTCGCCCACTACGCGCCACTGCGCCCCAATGTCCTCCGGAAAGATGGCGATGGTCAACTCGCCGGTGTCTTCGGCTGTCCTCACAAGCGCCCCTACGTTGAGGCGCCCTCCCGCGATGACAACGTCTTCCCAAGCCTCCAATGGCGTAACGGTCTCCAGAATCTTGGCTTTCACCATTTCGTACCCAGCGCGCGAGTTTAAGGAATAGAATAACGCCGCCGCCCCCGCCACATGAGGGGCCGCCATGGATGTTCCGGCCTTGTACCCGTAGTCATTGTCCGGCATTGTGCTCTTGATCTGTGAACCCGGCGCAGCGAGATGGACCGACTCTTTCCCCCAGTTGCTAAAAGAGGACCGGGTGTCTTCGGCCGTGCTGCTGGCCACTGAGATGATATTAGGGAGATCAAAACTAGCCGGGAAAAAGGGGGTATCGTCATTATCGGACCCGTCATTCCCAGCGGAGGCCGCAACCAACACATTCGCGTCGGCCGCCTGCTGCAGAATGGCCTCGAGGCTGTCCGAACGGTCCTCGGTGCCCCAGGAAGCATTAATGATATCAGCGCCGTGGTCGATTGCGTATTCAATCGCCGAAATCGCGTCCGAGACAGCGCCCATCCCCGCGTCATCCATGAACCGCAGCGCCATGAGCTGGATGTCCCAATTAACACCAGCGACGCCGCGTCCGTTGTCGCCCACGGCCCCTATGGTTCCGGCTACGTGGGTGCCGTGGCTGTTGTCATCCATGGGGTCGCCGCTGGTGAGCGTGCCGTCGCCATCGGTCCAACGCGCGCCGTGAATGTCATCGAATTCGGGCTCGGGATTTTCCCACATGTTGTCCGTGAGATCCTCGTGGGTGTAGTACACGCCCGTATCAATGACAGCCACGACGACCTCGCTGCTTCCCGTAGTGTGCTCCCATGCCTCGAGGGCGCCGATGTCCGCTCCAGCCGTTCCATCGGTTTGGCCGGTATTGTCAAGCCCCCACAGATCGCCGAAAAGGGGATCGTTGGGCTCGTTTTGCAAGCGAATCGTATAATTCGGCTCGGCATAGGTCACGCCGGGCCGCGTCTCATAATCGGCGATGTATTCCTCAAGATTCGCGCCTTCCGGAACCGTCACCACTTCGACGGGGATGCGGCGAAACCGGTGCGCCCGGCTGGCGCCCACTTCGGCGTGGGTCATCCCCCGGCTGGCGGCATGGAGACCCGGCTCAAAACGGACCAAGAGCTGACGGCGATTCCCCGCCGGCTCGCTGCCAACGGCGTCCATGGGACCGGCGGCAAGCATCCCCGCCGCCAATAGAATCAGCGCATGAATTCTAATTACTATTTGGATGAACTGATGCGCTTTCATGGACTTAACTCCCTATGAACAAAAACCCGCCTCTTTTCCACCGCGCCTGAGGAATTGAGACCCATTCTGCGTTGATGTTGTTTACAGTTCGTTTTCACTCGATTATAGCCGCTTTAAGCTTCACGTCGCATCCCAAGAGAACGTTGAAACAACGGTATTCTATGCCCCCATTGAACCCAACATCCTCAATGATCGAAGATTTATGTCGGTTCCGCTTCGTTCCTTAACGCCTTAAGCGCTGCCTGGAAATCGTCGGGCGGGGGAGCGGTGAACGCCATGCGTTCGCCTTGTATGGGATGGCGGAACCCGAGAAGTTCGGCGTGCAGCGCTTGGCCCCGTAAGGCTTCGAGGGCCTTACGGGATTCCGAGCCCCCGGGCCATTTACGGAAATCGGCCACGCCGTATACGGGGTCGCCCAACACGGGATGGCCTGAATAGCGAAGATGGACGCGAATCTGATGGGTCCGCCCGGTTTCCAAGGTGACGGCTACGAGCGTGGCGATGCGGAAGCGCTCCAAGACCTCAACGTGGGTCACGGCGTCCCGGCCCTCCACGCCGGTCACGCTCATGCGGGTGCGATCCGACAGGCTGCGGCCGACGGGCGCCTCGATGCGGAGGCGATCCTCTTTGAAGTTCCCTTCGGTCAGGGCGAGGTAGCGCCGGTCGAAGGTATGCTGGCGGGCTTGCTGAGAAAGATACAGAAAGGCGCGCTGGCTCTTCGCCACCACCATGACGCCCGAGGTGTCCTTGTCCAGCCGGTGCACAATGCCTGGCCGGATGGGATCCTCGCCCGGCCGGGCGAAATCGGGGCAATGGTGCAACAACGCGTTGACCAGCGTGCCCCGCTCGTTGCCCGGCGCGGGATGGACCACCAGTCCCGCCGGCTTGTTCACCACCACGACATCGGCGTCTTCGTGAAGGCGGTCGAGCGGGATGGGCTCCGGTTCGAGATCGATGGTGGGAGGCGGGGGCAACGTCACCCCCACGGCGTCGCCCTCGGCCATCCTCCGGCTAGGGCGGACCGCGGGCGCGCCGTTCACGGTGACGTTGCCCTGCTTAATCAGCTTCTGGAGATAGGAGCGGGACGCATCCTCGATTTGGCCTGCGAGAAACACGTCCAGCCGCAAGCCGGCCTCGTGGGGGCCAGCTACGCCCTCAAAGGTGTTCCGCGACACGATGAAATCCCGGCGCCAGGGCCTTGTACGCCTCTTGGTATTCGGCGAACCACTTGTCGTATTCCTTTGCGCGTTCGGCGTTGGGTTCGCATGTGTCCACGGGCCGGACAGCGGCGTCGCACGCCTGCTCGATGCTGCTGAATTCGCCTGTAGCCACCGATGCGAGCAGCGCTGCCCCGTAGGCCGGGCCCTGGTCCACGTTGAGCGTGTGCAGCGGCGCATTGTTCACATCGGCTTGAATCTGACGCCAGATCCCGCTCTTGGCGCCGCCGCCCGACGCGCGCACTTGGTCCGTGGGCACGCCCATGCCGCGAATAATATCGAGGCTGTCCCGCAACGCGAACGCCACGCCCTCCAAGACGGCCCGGGCCATGTGCGCTCGCGTGTGCCGGAGCGACAGGCCGATGAACGCTCCCTTGGCGTACGGATCCTTGTGGGGCGTGCGTTCACCCGTGAGATAAGGCAGGAAGGTGAGGCCTTCCGCGCCTACGGGAGCCTTCTCCGCGGCCGCATCGATGTAGGCGTAGGGGTCGGCGCCGGTCGCCTCTGCCACACCCCGCTCAGCAGGACACAACTTGTCGCGGAACCACTGGAGCGAGCCGCCCGCGCTCAACACCACGCCCATGACGTGCCACTTGCCCGGCACGGCGTGGCAGAAGGTGTGCACGCGGCCTTCGGGGTCGAGCTTGACCTGCTCTGCAAACGCGAAGATGACGCCGCTCGTTCCGATAGTCGACGAGATGACGCCCGGTTTCACAATGCCGCACCCCACGCCCCCCGCGGCCTGATCGCCGCCGCCCGCCACGACGGGAATCCCCTCGGGCAAGCCGGTCTCCTCCGCAGCGGCCTTCGACAGTTTGCCCGTCACGTCCGGTCCTTCGAAGGCGGGGGGCATCCAGTCCGCCGGAATATCGAGGATGCCCATTAACTCGTTGTGCCAAGTGCGCTTCTGCACGTCGAACAGCAACGTGCCGGAGGCGTCGGCCACGTCGGTGGCGAACTCGCCCGTGAGCTGATGGCGAATGTAATCCTTCGGCAGCAAGACCTTAGTGACTTTGTCATAGACTTCCGGCTCATTGTCCCGCAGCCACAAAATCTTCGGCGCGGTGAACCCCGTGAGCGCGGGGTTGCACACCATCTCGATGAGTTTCCGCTCGCCCACTTTTTCGGTAATGTCGTCGCACTGCTTCGCGGTGCGCTGATCGCACCACAGGATGGCGGGCCGCAAGACCTTGTTGTCCTTGTCCAAGAACACGGAGCCATGCATTTGCCCCGTCAGCCCGATGGCGGCCACTTCTTTCGTTCGCGCGCCCAACGTCCCCGCGATGGACTGAAGCGCCGCGAGCACGCCCTGCCTCCAATCCTCCGGATGCTGCTCAAACCAATTCGGCTTCGGGCTGTGCAGCGGATACTCTTCGAGCGCCGAGGCCACCACTTCTCCGCGCGTATCCACCGCCAACACTTTGGTTCCACTCGTTCCCACGTCCACGCCCAGCATGATGCTCATGAGCTTATTTCCCTTCCCTCGTAGTTAGGTATGTTGTCGCCACACATTGCAATCGCTAGACGGCGCGCCTCTACATCCCGTTTGAATGAATTCCCCATGGAAAGGGGGCAAAGGGATATGCGGCCGCATCCCTTCCAGTGTGTCCCGCGACCGCGCATACAGGGGGCCTTTACTTGATGCCGCGCCATTCTGCCAAAAACACTGCCTTGCATGCACGCCCGCCGCTCAGTTGTTATTTGCCTTGACACCGCCGTCCGCGGCTGCCTAAACTTACTCCGCTGGGGAGAAAAAGGGGGGCGGTCTCTTTTTGAGTACGGAGGGAAAGCCCGTGTCAGGGTGCGCTTATTGAAACAGGATTCGCTAACTTGTCTTTTGTCACTCCCCCTACAACGGATGACTCTCACGGAACCGCGCCGCCCAGCGCGGAGGATTTTGCATTTCAACAAGAGGCTCTTCAAGGGGTCTCCCGCACCTTCGCGCTAACCATCCCTCAATTGCCGGAAGAGCTTCGGGTGATTGTGGGCAACGCGTATTTGCTGTGCCGCATCGCGGACACCATGGAAGACTGTGAGGTGCTGGCTTTTTCGGAGAAGCAGCGCTTTTACAAATGGTTTATCGCCGCGGCGGAGGGAACCGCGTCCCCCGAGGAGTTCGCTGGAAACCTTTATGAGCAATTAGGACAAGACATGCTGCCCGCCGAAAGGGAGTTGGTCCGCCGTACTCCCGCCGTTTTGAGGATCACGCGCAGCTTCCATCCCGATGACCAGGCGGCCTTGACGCGATGCATCCGCATCATGTCCGAGGGGATGGAGCATTTTCAAGCCAGACAGGCGGAAGCGGGGTTGCGGGACCAAAGCGAACTCGACACCTATTGTTATTACGTGGCGGGGGTCGTGGGCGAAATGCTCACCGACCTGTTCTGCAATCACAGTGAAGCGGCGGCTCAACGGCGGGAGGCCTTGTCGGAGTTGGCGGTAAGCTTTGGGCAAGGCCTTCAGATGACCAACATCATAAAGGATGTATGGCATGACAAGGAACGGCGGGTGTGTTGGTTGCCTACGGCTGCGTTCGGGGGGGATCTGGAGGCGTTGGCTGAAGGCAAGATGGACGAACGGTTTGAGCCCGCGCTCCAAGAACTCATAGCGACAGCCCGGGGCCACCTGGAAAACGCCCTCCGCTACACGCTTCTGATTCCTGCTTCCGAGAACGGCATTCGTCAATTCTGTCTATGGGCGCTAGGGATGGCCGTCTTAACCTTGCGCAAAATCCATCGGAGCCGCGACTACTTTTCCGAAGGCGCCAGCGTCAAGATATCCCGCAATAGCGTACGCGCCACCATCGCGGTGAGCAGAGTGTTCGGGAGGTCGGATAGATCCTTGCGGGTAATCTTCCGCGTGTTAACGGCAAGCCTGCCCAAGCCCGCGTCTGGAGATGACCAATTCTGATTCGGATCTGATCGTCTGGCATCGGGAAGGCTTGTCCCATTTCCCGTGGCCCTCCCCGCGTGAATAGCGCCGGGACCTTTGGGAGGAACCGGGCCCGGCGCTACTGGAACGGAAAGAAAAGCGGGACTGAGCGGATAATGGATTAGAAGCCCAATTCGTCGAGGGCTTGTTGTTGGCGCTGGTTGTGCTCGCGCTCGATACCCCGGATGCTTTCGCGCCCGTACACGCCGACATTGCCGCCCGCGCCGGGTTGGTTGTAGGTAGGCTGTTGCCTGCCGCCTGGGCGTTGGTTTCCTTGTTGTTGGCGCAATTGACGTGGGTGAACGACCGCCCCCGTTTGGGGATTGTAGGCAAAGGATTCGCCGCCCTCTGTCCGGGGGATTTCCGAAAGATACTGCGGTGTCAAGGCGCGCAAGTTGGGCGGATAATGCCGCCGTTCCTGCGCATACTCTTGGATGGCCTGGCGAAGCCGCGCCAGTCTTTGTCCCTCGCCCTCCCTATCAAATACCTCGCCCGTGGCCGGGTTGTAGGCCATGGGTTCGCCCTGGGCGTTCGTGGGGACTTCCGCCAAATACTCGGGGACCAACTCCTCCAGCGAATCGGGATTCCGCCCATGTTCAGCCCGGTAGGCTCGTATGGCTTGCTGTACCTCCCACCGCTCTGTTTGCTGTTCGGCGCGTTCGAGCGTGCCCGTGGCCCGCTCGGCCTCTCGTTTTTGTAATTCGCCCGTGATGGCCGTGGTAGTCAATATATCCAGGCCACAACCGGTCAATCCCAGCGTTAGTAGTATCAGAATCGCGTTTCGCATATTGGCCGCCTCCTGTAATGTAGATTATACCATATGGGCAGCCTCTTAACAGAGTTGTAGCCATTTTGTGTGTATCGATATAAACGAAAACACGATATTCTGTCAAGCCATATTTTGCGCAGTAGGGTTGAGGATCTTTTGCATAATTGGACCGTAGGGACTATACTCTAAGAGAGCGGATATGCGTGGTGTTTGGTGGAAGAGAGTTCTTGAGACGGGGTCTTCTTCAGCCTCTTTCGTGAAGGGGGGAAGGATTGGAGGAGGGAGAGTGTTAAGCCGATCGGGCAGCGCGTCGCTTATGTTAGGAAACCATTTTTCCCGGCGGAAGGAGGGAGAGAGCCTAGATGGACTCAGCCACGACGGACAAGGTCAGCCGACTTGTCGACAATATCGAACAGGTGATTTTTGGTAAACGCGAAGCGATTAAACTGTGCGTGGTGGGGCTGCTTGCCCGCGGCCATGTGCTGATTGAAGATATTCCCGGTATAGGCAAGACCACCCTCGCCCAAGCGTTGGCGCGCTCTATCGACTGCGAATTTCAGCGTATACAATTTACTAGCGACATGCTTCCCACCGATATTCTTGGGGTTTCGGTGCTCAGCCCGCGAACCCACGAATTCGAGTTCCGTCCCGGCCCCATCTTCGCCAATGTCGTGCTTGCCGATGAGGTCAACCGCACCCCTCCGAAGACACAAAGCGCTTTGCTGGAAGCCATGAGCGAGGCCCAAATATCGATGGACGGAATCACGCGGGCGTTGCCGGCGCCCTTCATTGTGTTGGCTACGCAAAACCCCCATGAATACGAAGGGACCTATCTCCTTCCCGAATCGCAGCTCGATCGTTTTATGCTCCGAATCGAAATTGGCTATCCGAGCGGGGAAGATGAGCTGCACATTATGCGGCGGCGGGATCCCTGGCGCGCTCTGAATTCGCTGGAGCCCGTGCTTACGGGCAAAGAGGTTGAGGAGCTCCAAGACATCACGGCGAAGGTGCGTGTCGAGGAGAGCGTGGCGCAGTATATCCTAGAGGTTATACAGGCGACGCGTGGGCATGACCGCGTGCAGTTGGGAGCAAGCCCGCGCTCATCGGTGGCGTTGTATGAAGGCGTTCAGGCGCGGGCGCTTGTCGAAGGGCGCGATTACGCCACCCCCGATGATGTCAAACGCATGGCGGTCCCGGTGCTCTCCCATCGCCTTCTTATCAAGAATCGCGGCGGCGCGCCCGGCGCTGTAGCAGGGGAACGCGACGACGTTGTGAACGACATTTTGGCTCAGACGCCTGTACCAGTATAAGCCGATGAAACCGGATAACCCAAAAGTGCGGCGGCGCATCCAGCGCATGGGACGCGTATTCGGGGTGATAGCGTTCCTGGTCTTGTTGGCGGCGTGGAATACGGGGACGAATCTGCTCTACATAATCTTCGCGGGCCTTGTCAGCTTCATGCTTTTGTCTTTTCTTCTCGGAAAGCGTAATCTGAGTAAAACGCGCTTGGTTCAGCAAGGGCCTGAGTCGGTCCACCGGGGACAAGAGGCTTTGCTGACCTTGTTTGTGGAGAACAGCAAGCGCTATCTGCCCTCCGTAGGGCTGCGTCTGGAGTCCCCGGACACGGCGGATGGTCCGCTGGCCCACGTCATCAAGGTCCCCCCAAAGGGCGGCGCTATAGTTCATGCGCCCCAATCCTTTCCCAAACGCGGTCTATGGCCTTTGCCGGATGTCACGATTTGTTCGACTTTTCCCTTCGGTTTGGCCGAGAGCAGGGTCACCTTCGAGGGAAACGGCGAGGTCCTTGTTTTTCCGCGCGTTTGGCCGGTCACCAGTGAGCCTTTGCGGGAGCACGAAGGAGCGGGCCGATCACGTAAGCCCGCCGGCAACCAAGGCGCCGAGTTTTTCAGCCTTCGCGATTACGTGCGGGGAGACGATACTCGGCTTATTGCGTGGCGCAGGAGCGCGCGGACAGGCACGCTCGTCGTGAAAGAACTCGAAATGGATACCGTCGATAACACGGTCCTCGTGTTGGACACGCAAGAGGTCCCCGCGGATCCCGATTTCGAGGAGCATTTCGAGACCGCTGTCGAGCTTGCGGCGTCCTTGGCGGTGGAGCTTCTGCGCCGCAATCACGTCGTTTCGCTATGTACGCCGGATCACGAGACGCCGCCGGCCTCGGGCCAGAGTCAACAGCGCCGGATCATGGATATTCTCGCACGGATCGAGCCGGTTCCCTTTCAGGGAAAGCCGTTTCAGCCGGAGCACATGCGGACCCTTGAGGCGGGGGCGGTCTTCTATTTGACCGCCGACGCTCAGATGTGGGGCCAGCGAGGACCAGGGCCCGATTCGCGAGTGATGGGTCCAAAGGAGGTAATACGTGGATAGAGCATTGGCGCGAAAGCTCAAGGTGTTCATGGGCGGCCTGCTAATAGCGGGATATGGGGCGCTCGCCGCCACGGAAACCTACGGTTTTGGGCTGTTGAGCGTCCCGCTCTTGGTTCTCGCATTGATGCCCTTGGGAGAGCGCCTGGACCGCCGTTATCGTTGGTATCGCCAACTCACCACCTACCTGACCTTGGCCCTGATGGGTCTCCTGTTAGCTTATTTCATGGCCATGCTTTTGGGCGTCATTCGCTTTGACTTACTGGGGCCCGTCACCGTGTTGGTAATGTATATCCAGACGTATGAGGTGATGCATGTTAAAGAGGAGCGCAATTATCTTCACATCTTTTTGATGGCTTTCTTCATGCTTGTGGCCGCTTCAGTGCAAGCGCCTAACGCCGCCATCAGCCTGGTTTTGTTTCTATTCCTTGTAAGCGCCGCCGGCGCCCTGATGATGCTTCAGCTGTATCGGGACAGCCGCTGGACTCGTCATGGGCCAGAAGCCACCGTTATCCCTTTGAAGCACGCCCAACAGGCGGGGGACCGTTCTCATGCGTCCAACCAGCGAATGGGGCTAACCCTTTCATTAACGGCGATTACGGCGGCCAGTGTTCTTCTTACAACGGCGGTCTTTTATACAACCCCCCGCACGGAGGCCGGTCTCTTTGGCCGTTCGCAATCGGCCGGCTCGGCGAGTATCGGCTTGGGCCGCTTTGTGGATCTCACCAGGGGCGGTGATCTCAGCGATGATACGACGGTGGTGTTTCAAGCTGAGTTTCCCGACATGCCCGATGGCCGGTATGAGGGCGAACTGTTGTGGCGGGCCGGGGTTTTGGATAGTTACACGGGGCAAAGTTGGGAGCACCGTGGCGTGCAGCCCAGAGAGGGCGCCGGCATGGCGCAACTCGAATTTGAGCGTGTGGATGACTCCACGGTTACACGCACCTCGCTGAGTGAGGACGAGACCGATCTCGTTCATCAGGTGATACGGGTGGAAGAGCAGGGATATACCTATCCGTATTTGCCAGGTTTGTCTTTGATAAAGCGGCTTGAAACGGAAAATGTGAGCGTGGCGTGGGACGTTTTTCACCATTTTTCAGTGATGCAGCGCGAATTGAATAGCGCCCCAGGTGAGTACGAGGTCTGGTCCGAAGTGCGGGATCCCGATCCAGCCGCCTTACGAGAAACTCCTACGGACTATCAAACCATTTTCAGGCCAGAGGCGTATCATGTTCTCACTGAACATGATCTCGAAGAGCGGACCCTAAGGCTCATCGAGCGTTTGACGAATAACAGTGAATCCGTGTACGACCAGGTTGCAGCCCTTGAAAGATATTTGAGTTCGCCCCGGTTTATCTATTCGCTGGAGGTCCCTACGCTCCCTTCTGATAATCCCATGGATGCCTTCATCCACGATTATCGCGCTGGTCATTGTGAGTATTTTGCGAGCGCCATGGCGTTGATGGTGCGCCGATTAGGGGTTCCCGCCCGTTTGGTTACGGGGTACCGCGGCGGGAACTGGGATGAAGAAGAAGAGGCGTATCTCGTGCAGTCGAACATGGCCCATGTCTGGGTGGAAGCGTACTTTCCCGGTTGGGGTTGGGTGAATTTTGATCCTTCCCCGCGTGAAGATGACGAAGACGAAGGTGGGATGTGGGCCACCCTGGGCTACTGGGCGAACACGCTACACATACGTTCGCGTATGATGTGGTATCGCGATATCGTGGGATATGAGCCGGCCGTTCGGCTTGAGGATCTGTTCAACCGCCGCCGTCTTTCAGGATTTGTGCCGTTTTGGGGCGAAGGCGGCCAAGCCTGGGGAGGGATGAGTTTGAGCAAGGGGATTCCTCTTGTCACGGTTGGTTTGGGACTCTTGGGGTTGGGGGGCGCTGCCGTGTGGTTCGCTGTGCAATGGAAAGAGCTCCAGTTTGTCGGTTCGCGGCCTCGGGCGCCCTTGTCCCGGGACCAGCTCCGCGCCATTCGTCTGTATCTTCGCCTGCGTCGGCGTTTGCGCCGTATCGGGATCCCGTGCGAGGGTAAGACTGCCCAAGAAGTTTTGGGGGAGGCCCGCTGCCATCCCGCTGTTGACCCCGATGTCCTTGAAGAAGTCGTGCACGTATACGATACCGTCCGCTTCGGAAACCGGGCGCTGGATGCCCGGCGGTATCGCGACATGCGCCGGGCGATCAAGCGCCTGGTGCGGGGCCGAAATGAGTTGAGCCCTACGCCCGCGCTGCGGGCTTAACACTCTTTTCGTTTTAGCATTTATTCTAATATTAAAAGACGTAGCGTGAAAGGAAAATCGGTATGAGATGGCCGCTCATAGCTGTGATAGCGACTATATTGGTGCTGTCGCATAGCTTTGCGTTGGGAAAAACAATGGTTGAGATGGTATCCGAGGCCAAAGAGGAATTCGAGAAGGCGGATGCCGAACTCAACACCGTGTATGGCAAACTCATAGACAAACTCACTAAAGAGCAAGAAGACGCTCTGCGTCAGGCGCAACGCGCTTGGCTTGAATACCGTGACGCTTCCATAGTTGCGGAAGGCGCTATGTACGAAGGCGGATCCTTGCAGGGGCTTGTCCAGTCGCGTGCGGCTGTGGAACTCACGATCGCACGAACAGAGCGGCTCAAAGGCATGTTTTTGGAAGGATATCCAGGAGGAGATCGCGACCAACCCGCCGAAGATGACCAACGTCCCTGACGTGGGCCAACCAACGGGGCCTTCCAGTCAACCAGGACCCCGACCGGGAGACGCTCGCGGAGATCACCCGTCACACCGCCGAGCTCGCCCGACGGTTCAACGTCGACCCGCGCGCGGCGGTCCTCTCGTACTCGAACTTCGGGAGCGTCGACAAC
>JAWOFY010000075.1:0-6172 GCA_046497285.1 Candidatus Hydrogenedentota bacterium | reverse complement strand
TCCAATACAGCAATCCCTAAATTAAATTTAGAAATAAAACCACTGGTTAATGGCAACCCAATCATCCCTAAAGCAGCAATGCTAAAAACACCCATTGCTATAGGCATAATGAATCCCATACCATCAAAGTCATTCACTTTCCTTGTCTTTTTATAATAGATAATTTCACCAACTGATAAGAATAGAGCAGTTTTCATTAAACCATGAGAAATAATATGAAAGAAAGCGGCTCTTAAACCAAGAAAACTTACAAGTGAAATACCATGGTACTCTTCATCCGTCACTTCCAGTGTTTCGCCATCCAACAACACCGCCTTTGTCGAGGTGCTTCCCACGTCGAGTCCCAGCCAATAGCCGGGCCGTCTCATGTTTAAGGTGGAATCAAGCCCTTTCTTCTTGAAGCGAATCATGTTCACGAGCGCCTCGGCCCGCGTGATGATGTTCTGCTCGCCGAACTGCTGGTCGAACACGAAATGGTTGACGGGGATGCCGTAATCCTTCGCCACCTCATCGATGATGACCGACGTGGTCGCTTCGGGCATGCAGGGGAAAGGCATGATGTGGATAACGCTGTCGAAACCAGCCAGCGCGTAATAGATGGTCCAGGTGATGCTTTCCTTTCCGTGCCCTCCGACGGATTTCTTCGGCAGGTAGTAGTCCGTCTCTCTTCGCGCCCTGTTGTACAGCTCGATATCAAGATCGGGTCGTTGCATTGTGCCGAGACACCATTCCCTCAGTTCCCGGTACATGCCCAGATACGAGAATATCAACGACCATTTCAACTTGTTTTCGCCATGTATCAGATCATGGTACAGGAAATGACTCAATGGCAAAGCATTGTGTACGTAGGCCCCCGCGTTTTTGAGACGCGCCATGAGGTCCAGATTGGCGGCGGGCTCCAGTACGGTGTATATTTCTCCGCAAACACCGATTTTGGGCGTGTCTTCCGGAGGAGCGGCTTGTTGCTCCATCATTTTGGAGTCATGCTCCCAGAGGTCTCTTAGGATACGGCGGATGAAGGGACGCTGCTTTGAGCGGGGGAAATCTGGAACGATCTCCTTCAGCCATGCGGTGAGGTCGTTGGGTTGGAGCGCCCGGACCTTGGTGTCAATTCCGATTTGCCGCAGGACGCTCTGATGGATGAGCCAATAGGCTTTCTGGCGGCACTCGCCACAATTGTCCCACTCCACGGCCATGTCAATGCCCTTGTCGTTCATCTCCAGGATATTGCCCAACAGGATCTTTGCGGGCAGGCACATGTTTTCATCCATGTACTGGGTGCCGCGATCAACCGTTTTTCGGGTGATGGGAGGAGCAAGCTCCAATGTGACATTGTCTATGCCCATGTCTTTCAGGGCGTTGTTGATGGACTTCTTGAGCAGCCGGCCGTACGCTCCCATCGGAGGCACGCCGATACGAGTAAGCCCGGACTCCGTTGTCTGCATGGGTACTTCCTCCATATTCCGGCTTGTTGGTGAGTGGCTAGTATCTCACAGCATACCTTACGATTGCCCGTCTGTCCGAATAGGCGTGGATGGCGGTCTTGAAAGACGCCCCGTTGGCGCGTCATCTTGACGCTATATCCTCGATTGCAACGTTAGGTTCCCAACACTCTCTTTCGCTCTGAAATTCCCCGGGGGCCATGCGAAACATGGCAAGCTCCTCTGCGAGGCATATTGTGTTCTTACCTAGGTTCGCCGCGGCGCGCCCATTATAACGCGCCCGCTTTTGCCAATGGTGAACTCCTTCGGGCTGCTGCATTTTTGTACAAAAAAGGCCTCAACTGGTATCATCTACGCATCTTTGCCCGCCAAGAAATGTATGCGGAAAACCTGTCCCCCCGGCTGAGAGGCGGGCGCCGCCATGGGGCGTTCACCCTCTTTCGGAACAAGGCCCCAGCCCAACCGGCGCCGCGGGCTCGCATAGAGGAGCGTTTTCGAGAAAAGGGGTACATATGTACTACGTGATTGGGGGGGCGGGGTTTATCGGATGTAACGTGGCGCGCCGCTTGCTTGCGGAAGGGGAACCCGTTGTCATAGCCGATGATCTCAGCCGGCGGGGCGCGGAAGCCAATCTGGACTGGCTGCGATCGCTGGGCTCGTTTACCTTCGTGGAGGCGGACATTCGCGACGCGGGCGCCATGGGAAGTTTGTTCAGCGGCGTCCAAGACGAGGACGTGGTCATTCATCTCGCGGGGCAAGTGGCCGTGACTGCGTCGGTGGCCAATCCGCGCGAGGATTTCGAAATCAACGCGGCCGGCTCGCTCAATCTGCTGGAGGCGGTCCGCCAAAGCGGCAGGCGGCCGCTGTTCATCTACGCCTCGACCAACAAGGTGTATGGCGGCATGGAGAACGTGGCCATTGAGGAACACGAGTCCCGCTATGCCTACCGCGACTATCCCGATGGCATTCCCGAGACCGCTCCCCTCGATTTTCATTCGCCCTACGGGTGCTCGAAAGGCGCGGCCGACCAGTACGTGCGGGATTACGCCCGCATCTATGGCCTGCCGACGGCCGTTTTCCGCCAGTCGTGCATTTACGGCCCCCGGCAATTTGGCGTCGAAGACCAGGGGTGGGTGGCGTGGTTCATCATCGCCGCCGTTCTGGGCCGGCCCATCACCATCTACGGCAACGGAAAACAAGTCCGGGACGTGCTCTACGTGGACGACCTCACGGACGCGTATCTGTTGGCCGCCGCCAACCGGGACACGGTTGCGGGGAAGATCTACAATGTCGGCGGCGGACCGGCTCGCTCAATGGCTGTATGGACCGAATTCGGACCGATGCTGGAGGAATTGCTCGGCGCGAACATCGCCACCGCTTCTGGCCCTTGGAGACCCGGCGATCAGCCCGTATTCATCAGCGACATCAGCGCAATCCAACGCGACCTCGGTTGGAGTCCCCGCACTTCCGTCAAGGAAGGCCTCGCAAGCCTCGTGGACTGGGTGCAGGCGAACCGGGGGCTGCTGGGAGAGTTGGGGCTTTAGGCCCCCGTAGCGGCGCCGAGATTCTGGAACTCCGGCGAGGGGCTGGGGCATTATCCCTCACAATGGATGTTCTCTTCACGGGTGGTGATTCGGAAAACGGCACATCAACAGCAGGGAGGAGTGGGCAGTGATGAAACGGTATCTTACAGCGGGATTGGCGGTGTTGGCGGCCACGGTTATGGCGGCGCAGGCAGCCGAACAGCGGGTTGAAATGTACCAAGACAATCCGCACTACTTCGCCATGGACGGCGAGCCGGTGTTTCTTGTTGGGGCGACGTATCCCCACGGCTGGACGCCCATCAGCCGGCCGGAAATCGACTACATGCGCACGATGGACCGTCTCGCGGAAGAGGTGAGCCGGGCCGAAAGCGATCATGTGCGCGGCGTGCTGCGTTGCTTGCCTTACGATCCGCTGAACCACATGCACGATGGCGAGATAACTGAAGTGATTCAGCCCTGGCGGCGGGTGGATGACGCGGGGCGGTATGATCTCGGCGAATTTGAGCCGGAATGGGAAGAGCGCCTGCGGCATTATCTTGGCGCCGCGCAGGAGCGGGGCTTTGTCGTGGCGCTTGAGGTTTGGGACGACTGGTCGGTCACGCGAGGCGAGAACGGAGCCTATGATCCCGGGGAGGGCGCCGGATGGAACGGGCACCCATTCAATCCGGAGAACAACGTGAACTATGGCGAAGAGGTGCTGCCCAGTACTACCCAGAGCTGCAACGCGCCCTTTTATCAGTCCCTTCCGGAAAAGGACCATATTGAGACCGCACTTGAGTATCAGCACGCCTATGTGGACCACTTGCTCGGTATCGTGGCCGACTATCCCAACGTGTTGTTGACTTTGTCCAACGAAAGCCGGGCGGATCTGGCCTGGAGCCGGTATTGGGCTGAGTACGTCGGCGAGCGGACGCCGCTCCTCGTAGGCGAGATGCCCTCGACCAATCGGCAGGACGGCGGCGGCCAATGCGACTACGACCTCAATCCGCTTACCCTGTCCACCGACCCGCGCTATGACTACGTAGACATTGCCCAGGGCGTGTCGCGCCACGAATTTGGGACGGACCCGGTTGCGCAGGCCATGGGCGGCGCGGAACGCATCCAAACGTATTTCGACGCCATGAATGAGGCTGGCGCGATCAAGCCCTTGCTTGTTATCAAGGATTACACAAACGACCAGCAAAACGGCCCCATTGTTCACTGGTCGCGCTTTTTGGCCGGCGCTGCGTCGAGCCGGTTTCACCGCTCGGGCGAGGACGCCCCCGCCCAGCGCATCGATGCCCAATTCCAGACAGCCGGCAGCTTGGCGTGGCTTGCTGGAAGGATTCCCTTCTGGGAGATGGCGCCGCAACACGATTTGATAGAGCGCGCCCCCGGCGACGCGCAAGCCCTCGCGCTGGCCAAGCCCGGCGAATGCTATGTGATCCAGTTCATGGACGCCAACGCCGGTGACGCCCAACTCGAGGCGGAGCCGGGGACGTATACGCTGACGTGGCTAAACCCTGCCACCGCCGATACCATCGGCGAACCAGAGACCGTGGAGGCGCCGGCGGATGGCCCACTGACGGTGACTCTGCCCGAAGGCCACGACCACATCATCGCGTGGCTTGCGGCGGCGGACGCGAGTTGATCCGGGAACACGCCTTGGCATAGCGGTTGTCGCCCGTTTTGAATCGCTCCGGGTTGGCCGGTCTTTGCGGCGGCGCCGAAGAGGGCAGAGAGTACAGCTTCAAGGACTACCACTATGACGATTACCCGCAGCCGCATAACAAAGCTCACGGTCGAAGGGTTCAAGTCAATTCGGGATAGGCAAGCTATCGAATTGAAACCCTTGACTGTATTGGCGGGCGCCAATAGTTCCGGGAAGTCGAGCATCATGCAGCCCCTGCTGCTGCTCAAACAGACAATTGAATCACCAGGCGACCCCGGGGCGATTCTGTTGAACGGGGACCATGTTCAGTTTTCATTGGCCGATCAGGTTGTCAGCCGTTTGGCAAACGCCGATCGCTCTAAACATGCGGAGTTCACCGTTGAGCTAGATATCAGCGACTACGAGTCGTTGCTTCTCCGCTTCAGGAAAGCAGAACGAAGCGGCTTTGAGGCCGTGGAGATGCGATACGAGAACAGGGACGAGGAGCGCTTCTCGATACGGCCCGGCATGAGCCATGCGGAAATAGTAGACGCTATCCCTCCCTCGTGGGAACGAACGCTCTTTGAAGGCATAACGAGGAAGGGGGAAGGCCGGCGCTTATCCGTTTTTCGTGACCGTTGCTTTCTTGATGTCAAGTTCCGTCGAATGGACTCAAGTGAGCCTGGGTGGTCTGGCCCCGGAGCTGTTCCGTTCATACCACGCTTTGAGTCGCATATTGAGGGGATAATCCATCTCCCCGGTTTGCGGGGTAACCCGCGGCGGACGTACCCTCGCATGGCCGCTGGCCCTGTGTTTGAGGGAACGTTCGAACATTATGTGGCGAGCCTTATTGATGCTTGGCAAAGGGATCAGAGCCCCAACTTGGAACGCCTGGAGAAAGCGCTTAGAAACCTTGGACTAACGTGGAGACTGTGTGCGGAAGGGGTTGACGACACGCAGATTCAACTCAAAGCCGGGCGATTGCCCGTTCAAGACGGCGAATCAGACATGGTGAGCATAGCCGACATGGGATTGGGTATTTCGCAATCCCTGCCTGTGTTGGTATCGCTTATCGCCGCAAACCCCGGCCAGCTTGTGTACATTGAGCAACCCGAGATTCATTTGCACCCATTGGCCCAGCGCAGTCTTGCCGGCGTGCTGATTGATGCGATCCAACACGGGGCCAATGTCGTCATTGAAACGCACAGCTCCCTGCTGCTTCGCCAGCTGCAAACGGCCGTGGCTTCTGACAAGCTTGACCCTGACATGATGGTCCTTCACTGGTTTTCCCGGGACAAGGACGGATGGAGCCAAATCAGCACCGCGGAGCCCGACGAGAACGGGGCCTATGGCGATTGGCCCGCTGACTTCGACACAACGGAGTTGGAAGCCGAGAGGGCGTATTTGGATGCCGTGGAAGCCCGGGGCGCCGCGGAATGACCAAGAAACGGAAAAGCCGCCGCCTGGTAGTGGACGCTTGTGTCGCCCGAGCCGCCGGCGACACGGAGCACCCCGTCTCCTCCGCGTGCCGGTTTTTTCTGGAGGAGGTGCTCCGG
>JAWOFY010000056.1:0-3819 GCA_046497285.1 Candidatus Hydrogenedentota bacterium | reverse complement strand
GGTTGCGAGCTCAACAACGTATATATCGTTTCTGTATAACACTTCTTGGCCGGGTCATCGCGGTATAAGAACCATCCGGCATATTTCCCGTGAAGCCTTTGTGTGCAAGGAATTAGGCTACTATTTTTAATGTTCAGAGGGGGATATATGGTTTCTATATAAGATACCGTTTCTTTTCCTCTACAGATCATCAACCGGACTCTTTACGCCCTCGCCGCCCATTCAAAACGGGGATGTAAATCGCCGTGGGCTTCCCACCGTTGCGACTGAGCTCTCCGAATGGCCCGGCGCGGTTCCTCCCGAGCACGCATCGCCTCAGCCGCCAGCACTTCTCACGATTCTACGCAAAGGCAACATATCACGGTACACGGTACGAGTCAAACCGCTTTTTTGTCGTTGGGAATCCCAGCGGCGCGCCAGGGTGGCGCCGTGCTTTCTCTTAGCAACCGGACGCGTCCCTCTGCGGCCATGGGTTGCTCTCGGGATTTGGAGCCCCGGTTTCACGGGGATGACGGTGGGGGCGTTTCTCGTGCATGATGCATCTTCCTACGACTCGCCGGCAAGGGTCGCAGAACCTTTGTGCACACGGCTGCTGCGACCCCTAAAGGGGTCGGGGGGTGGGGCATTGTTTCCGGGGGTATCGCCCGCATGCTGATCGCTTGCGGGCTCAACCCCCGGCTACCATCTTTCATCCCTACGGGATGGATTTGTTCGTGACGGTTTCCGCAGGTATCGCCCGCGTGCTATCGTCTGCGGGCTCAACCCCCGGCTACCATCTTTCATCCCTACGGGATGGGTTTGTTCGGGACGGTTTCCAGGGGTATCGCCCGCGTGCTATCGCCTGCGGCCTCAACCCGCAGCGGGCCACGGCGTTGTGGCGCGGGTATGAGGAATTGGCCGAACAGAGGGCTTTCGCCGTGCGCGCCGGGGAGGATAGGCCGCCTGATGAGGCGAAAAGAAACGCCACAAGTGCATGTGAAATACCAACGTACGCCCCCGTCTTCCGGCCAGAACTACCGTTTAGGACAACGGCGCCCTGCAGCTTCTTGGGAAAGCGGGGCCGATTACTGGCGCGCAAATAGAGGGAATAAGGCCAACATACATTCAGTCCAACACAAAGCGGATACACGGAAGACGAACCCTCCGTGTATCCACTCTAACAGTAGGCTTTGCGAGTAAAGCTGGACTTACTCGTCTTGCATCGAATTGCGGGCGATCGCTTTAGCGAGTTTGCGCCGCCGCTGCTCGCTCGGCTTTTCGTAGTGCTTAATCTCTTTGAGCCGCTGCATGAGCCCTTCCTTGTTACACTTCTTCTTGAACCGCCGCAGCGCCTTTTCAAAGGCCTCGTCGCTCTTTACGCGCACTTTTGTCAAGTAAATGCACCCTCCTCTCTACAACACCGGGCTGGGCCGATGGAAAATTAGGCTTGGCGTGAACCAGTAGCCTAGCCTTCCGCGACGGAAGTTCGCCCCTCGGCGGAGCCGAGGCGCAAAACCCTTCCTAATCGTCACGAATGCCAGTAAGATAATATCACGCGCCAGCCTGCCGGATCAATCCCGCGCTTTGCCGCCAATCGCCGGATAAGAATTCGCAAGAGCCATATCGCCGCCTTCGAGGCGGCTCATAAATGCCGGCGAGACGCCGGCGGTACGTCCTCACCCATTGGGTGAGGATAACGTTGCTTTTCTGGCGCTACCAATAGGGACACCAAGATAGATTAAGCCGATTTACCCGGCGATTGGGCTTTGCGCGTCCAAGCAACCGGCGCCTTCCGCGCTCCATGCCGGAAGGGGGGCGCGCATCACATCTTCTGCATCAGGGCCAGGAATTCTTGGTTGTTCTTGGTCTTTTTGAGTTTTTCCACCAGAAGTTCGTTGGCTTCCGTGGGGCTCAAAGGACTAAGAATCTTCAACATTAGCCAGATGCGTTGCAGTTCTTCTTCGGATACCAGCAGCTCTTCCTTGCGGGTGCGGGATTTGTGGACGTCGATGGCGGGGAAGATGCGCTTCTCCATCAGACGGCGGTCGAGGTGCAACTCCATGTTGCCCGTGCCCTTGAATTCCTCGAAGATGACATCATCCATCCGGCTGCCAGTCTCTATGAGAGCGGTGGCGAGGATAGTGAGGCTTCCGCCTTCCTCCACATTGCGCGCGGCCCCGAAGAAACGCTTCGGCCGTTGAAGGGCATTGGCGTCCACGCCGCCGGAGAGGACTTTTCCGCTGGCGGGGACGATAACGTTGTATGCGCGGGCGAGGCGCGTGATGGAGTCGAGCAGGATGATGACGTCCTTCTTGTGTTCCACCAAGCGCTTGGCCTTCTCGAGCACCATCTCGGCGACTTGCACGTGGCGTTCCGGTGGCTCGTCGAAGGTGGAGGCGATGACCTCGCCCTTGACGGAGCGCGCCATGTCGGTCACTTCCTCGGGCCGCTCGTCGATAAGCAGCACAATGACCGTGGCCTCGGGGTGGTTGACACAGACCGAGTTGGCGATCTTTTGCAGAAGCACGGTCTTGCCCGTGAAGGGGGCCGCCACGAGCAGGCCCCGCTGTCCCTTTCCGATGGGGGCCAGGAGGTCCATGATGCGCATGGAGATCTCCTTGGGGTCGGTCTCGAGTTTCAGGCGCTCATCGGGATGCAAGGGCGTCAAGTTGTCAAACAGGATGCGTTCCCGAGCGACATCGGGGCTTTCGTTATTGACCGTCTCCACCTTTAGCAAGGCGAAGTAACGCTCCCCTTCCTTGGGCGGCCGCACGTGGCCTTGGACGGTGTCGCCTGTGCGTAATCCAAACTTGCGGATTTGGGAAGGGGACACGTAAATGTCGTCCGGTCCCGGCAGATAGGAGTAATCTCCCGAGCGCAGAAATCCGAACCCATCGGGCAGGATCTCGAGCGTGCCTTCCCCGTAGATGGCCCCAGCATTTTCGATGCTGAATTGCAGGATCCTGAAGATCAAGTCCTGCTTTTTGAGTCCGCTGTAGTTTTCAATCCCGGCTTCCCGAGCCATGTCCGTCAGCTCGGGAATCGACATACGCTTCAGGTCTACAATCGAGACTTCCTGCCCTTTGAAAGGGGACTGGCCAGCCTCCCCGTTTGGCTGACCATCAGCGGGCGGAGCTTGCGCCGTCTTGGTAGAGCCGCCTTGCCGGTTATTCCGGGGATAGCTCCTATTTGGCGAGTTCATGGTATTGCGTTTCGCTCCTTTTGCGCCCCGGCCCTTGTTTTGCGTCTTGTCGCCAGTGTTCTTATCAGGCATTAATCGTCCTCTCAGAAAACAATCCCGATTGTTGTTCTACCTAAATTTCCGGGGCCGGCGAAAGCGCCAGAAGAAGGCCCCCGGTTTCAAGGGCGGCGCCCTAGCGCAGCCCGTTCTTCATGGATACACTCAATGCAGTTCTTCCCAACTCGACCCGGCCCCTACCTCCACCAAAAGCGGCACATCCAGCTCCACGGCGTCTTCCATCACCGCGCGCATGGTTTCACCCACCTCCTCGGCCTCTTTCTCCGGCGCCTCCACAAGAAGCTCGTCGTGCACCTGCACCAGCATGCGGGCGTTCTTCCCGCGTAGAAGAGGATCGGCGCGCAGCATGGCGAGCTTGATGATATCAGCGGCGCTGCCTTGGACGGGCGTGTTGATGGCGGCTCTTTCCGCCCCGGCGCGCGTAGCCGCGTTGGCATGCTGCAACTCAGGCACGTACCGGCGCCGCCCCAGCAAAGTGGTGACGTACCCCCATTCCTTGGCTCGTTCAATTGTCGAATCCAGCCATTGCTTCACGCCCGGATACTCGGCGAAGTACTGGTTGATAAAGCGGCTGGCCTCGC
>JAWOFY010000441.1:0-21548 GCA_046497285.1 Candidatus Hydrogenedentota bacterium | reverse complement strand
GTTCATTCGCGGTTGCATACGGCGGCTGGAAAAGGCAACCGCGAATGTACGCCAATGTACGCCAAAAACCCCTTTGAGGGGATGGCCCGAAGGGCCGGGGGATGTGAACGCCCCGCACACCGGCGTATCCGGCGATTGGGGAGGGTTTGACTTCCATGACAGACCTGTGGCATAGTGGCGGCGACGTGTGGATACCGTAGCCGGTTTTCGCCGGCGCGGGTTCGGGAAAATGGGTGCTCCGCCCACAGCGCAAGAGGAGGGCGGCCATCCCGGGGAGAATGCGGAATCACCCGGTTCCACAACGTTCAAATCGTTCGACCCTCTTCCGGCGGCTTGCCTGCGTTCGTTGGTTAAGTAGTTCATGGGGCGTTTCCGCCCACCTTCGCCATGGCCGAATCGGGGCGCGCCATCGAGTATACATGGGCCCTCGCTGGGAGCCTCTCCACGTTCTTTTATTTCCGGACCGCCGCAAAGCGCCATATCAATGCGGGGTGCGGTTTTCAGTAAACAGCGCAAGTGAATGGCAAAACAAGAAAGGGATACACTTATGGCGACAAAGATTGGGATAAACGGATTTGGCCGAATCGGAAGGAACGTATTCAAACTTCTGATGGGGAGTTCCGAGTTTGAGGTGGCGGCGATCAACGACCTCACGGACGCCAAGACGCTGGGGCATCTTCTCAAGTACGACAGCGTGATGGGACCGTACAAGGGCACGGTGGAAGTCAAGGGCGACTCCCTTGTGGTTGATGGCAAGGAGATCAAGATCACGAGCGTCAAGGACCCCGCCCAGCTGCCCTGGAAAGACCTCGGCGTTGAGATGGTGCTGGAGTCCACCGGCGTGTTCCGCGCGCAAGCGGATTGCATGAAGCACGTGGAAGCGGGCGCCAAGAAGGTGCTGCTTACCGTGCCGCCGAAGGATGAAGTGGACGCGATGATCGTCATGGGAATCAATGACGACACCCTCAAGTCGAGCGACAAGGTCATTTCGAATGCGAGCTGCACGACGAACTGTCTGGCCCCCGTCGCCAAGGTGCTGTATGAGACCTTCGGCATCAAGCGGGGTTGGATGACCACCATCCACGCTTACACGAACGACCAGCCCTCCCACGACATGCCCCACAAGGATCTTCGCAGGGCCCGCGCCGCGGCCCAATCGATCATCCCAACGACAACCGGCGCCGCCCGCGCGGTGGGCAAGGTGCTGCCCGCCCTCAACGGCAAGCTCGACGGCTTCGCCATGCGCGTCCCGGTGATTGACGGTTCGGTGGTGGACCTGGTGGCCGAGCTGGACAAGAACGCCACGGTCGATAGCATTAATGACGCCATGAAGAAGGCGGCCAACGGTCCGCTGAAGGGCGTCTTGCAGTACTGCGAGGATCCCATTGTTTCGTGTGACATCATCGGGAATCCGGCTTCGAGCATCTTCGATTCCCAGCTCACGATGATCATGGACAACAACTTCTGCAAGGTTGTCTCGTGGTACGACAACGAATGGGGCTACTCCGCGCGGTGCGTGGATCTCTTCCGCAAGATGGCGGGCTAACAGAAACGAGCCAACGGCCCGCGCGGCGTTTCGCGCGGGCCGTTTTCAGTTTGACCTGTAAGGGTGTCACGACCGCCAGCGGGGCTGGCGTACTATGGGGAGTATAAGGCATGAATGAAAAGCTTACATTGAAAGACCTCGACGTCAAGGGCAAACGCGTGCTCATGCGAGTCGATTTCAACGTGCCGCAGAATGACGACGGCTCGGTGCGCGACGACAGCCGCATCCGCGCCGCCCTGGAGAGCATCAACTATGTCCGGGAGCAAGGCGGCAAGCTCATCCTCATGTCTCACCTCGGCCGTCCAAAGGATCCCGGCAAGGCCGAGAGCGAGGAGGAGCGCGCGAAGATTCAGAAGGCCAATGAAACCTTCAAGATGGACGGCGTCGCCGATGCGTTGCGTAAGCTCACGGACGCCAACGTCATCAAAACCGATAGTCTGGTGGGGCCCGAAGTCGAGCAGGCCGTGGAAAAGCTTGGCCCCGGCGACATCCTCCTCCTCGAAAACACACGGTTTCACAAGGGCGAAACGAAGAACGACCCCGAATTGAGCAAGGAACTGGCGAAACTGGGCGACGTCTACGTGAGCGACGCCTTTGGCAGTGTCCACCGCGCCCACGCGTCGACGGCGGGGGTGTGCGATTACATTTCGCAGTGCGCGGCCGGTTTGCTCGTGGCCCGCGAGATGGCGTATTTCAAGCAGGTCCTTGAAGCCCCCGAACGTCCGTTGATCGCCATACTTGGCGGCGCGAAGGTGTCCGACAAGATCACGGTCATCGACAATCTTCTCAACTTAGTCGACACGTTGATCATCGGCGGCGGCATGGCCTACACCTTCCATAAGGCCGAGGGCCACGAGGTGGGCGATTCCATGCTTGAGGCCGACAAGGTCGACATGGCCAAGGACCTGATGAAGAAGGCCAAGAACCAAAACGTGCGCTTGCAGCTACCCGTGGATGTGTTGGCGGCCGACGCCTTCTCGGAAGATGCGAACACGAAGGTGTTTGACGCCGGCAAGATCGAGAAAGGCTGGCAAGGTCTCGACATCGGTCCCAAGACCATTGAGGCGTTCTCGGACACGATCAAGAGCGCCAAGACTGTCGTCTGGAACGGGCCGGTGGGCGTGTTCGAGATGGAGAAATTTGGCCATGGCACCAAGGCTATCGCCGAATTGCTCGCGTCCTCGCCTAATATCACCAGCATCATTGGCGGCGGCGACACGGCGGCTGCTGTAAATGTCTACGGCGTTGCTGATAAAATGTCTCACGTAAGCACGGGCGGCGGCGCGTCGCTCGAAATGCTCGAAGGCAAGGACCTGCCGGGCTTGGCGGCCCTTACCGACAAATAGTACCCCCTGTTATTGAACCGACCCATGGCCAAGGCGGGACGGGCAACGTTGAAATCCCGCCCGCCTTGCCCTGGGCTCGGCCGCTGGCATTCACCGGCGGCGCGCTGGGCTCAGGGCCTAAGCACTAAGGAGCAAGGTGAACCATGCAGTTGACCAAGGAACGTAAGCAAGAGATTATCCAAACCCACGGGCACCACGAAGGCGACACTGGGTCGCCGGAAGTGCAGATAGCCCTGCTCACCGAGCGAATCAATCATCTCACGGAGCATTTTCGCACCCACAAGAAGGATTTCGCGGGCCGCCGCGGGCTGCTCAAACTTGTGGGCCGGCGGCGCCACCTACTGGATTATCTGCGTAACAACGATATCGAGCGCTACCGGGCCATCGTGCGGACCCTCGGTCTGCGGAAGTAGTCCCGTTGGTCTTTGAGGGAGTCGCCGCCTTTGGGCGGATTTCCTCGAAAGGCTGTAGTAGAGCCATGGAAAGCGACATAGAAAACCGCATCAAAAGCGAAGACGCCCGGAACGTTGTGGGAGGCGTTCCAGTAACTTCACGGAGAACCATCACACCATGATAGAACGTCTCTCAGTATCCGTCGGCTCCGAGGATCTCATCTTCGAGACCGGCCGGATCGCCAAACAAGCCCAGGGGGCTGTGCTCGTCAGTTCCGGCGACGCCATGGTCCTGTCGGCCGCGTGTGTCGCGCCCGAGGCGCGTCCTGGCCAACCCTTCTTCCCGCTCACGGTTGAATACCGCGAGAAGAGTTCGTCCGCGGGCAAGATTCCGGGCAATTTCTTCCGGCGCGAGGGCCGGCCTAGCGAACGGGAAATCCTCGTCTGCCGTCTGACGGACCGTCCGCTGCGGCCGCTATTCCCGAAAGGGTTTCTCAACGAGACCCAGATCTTCTCCACGGTGTATTCCGCCGACAACGTGAGCAATCCCGACGTGATGTCCATCAACGGCGCGTCGGCGGCGCTGCACATCTCCAAAATCCCGTTTGACGGTCCGATAGGCGCCGTGCGCGTGGCCATGCACGAGGGCGAACTCGTGATCAATCCTTCGATGGCCTCGGAAAGCGAGCTGGAGTTGGACCTCGTGATGGCGGGAACCCGCGACGGCATCAGCATGGTCGAAGGCCAAGCCGCCGAGGCGACGGAAGACGTCATGGTCGAGGCGCTCGAACTCGGCCACGAGGCCATCAAGCGCATCTGCGATTGCATCGACGAACTCCGCGAGCGTGTGGGCGTGGAAAAGATGGCGTACGAGATCCAGGAGCCGGATGCCCAAGCCGCTGACGATGTACGCGCCATGGTCGAGGACCAAGTGCGTGAGGCGATCAACATCAGTGAAAAGCAAGCGCGCGCCGACGCCCTGAGCCGCATCAAGACGACGGTTCATGAGGAACTGGCGGCCCGCTACGGCGAGGAGCGCTACGAAGAACTCGCCGGCGACATCACCGAAGTGTACGAGGATGTCGTCAAGACGATTATGCGCGACCAGATCATCACGGAACGCAAGCGCCTTGACGGACGCGACCTCACCACGGTGCGTCCGATTAGCATCGAGGTGGGCTTCCTCCCGCGCGTGCACGGCTCCTGCCTGTTTACCCGCGGCGAAACCCAGGCCATCGTAACGGCGACGCTGGGCACAAGCCGCGATGAGCAGCGCCTGGACGAGCTGACCGGGGAAGAATTCCGCCGCTTCATGCTCCACTACAACTTCCCGCCGTTCTCCGTGGGCGAAACCCGGCGGTACATGGGGCCGGGCCGGCGCGAGATTGGTCACGGCAAACTGGCGGAGCGGGCGCTGAACAGCGTGTTGCCAGTGGACGAGAATGTCGACCCCGAGTTCGACCAGGACTTTCCCTACACCATCCGCGTGGTGTCCGACATCACCGAGAGCAACGGGTCGAGTTCAATGGCCACGGTGTGTGGCGGTTCGCTGGCGCTCATGGACGCGGGCGTTCCCGCGAAGGCCCCGGTCGCCGGCATCGCCATGGGCCTCATCAAAAAAGATGAGGAGGTCCGGATCCTCACCGACATCCTTGGCGACGAGGATCACCTCGGCGACATGGACTTCAAGGTGTGCGGCACCCGTGAGGGCATCACGGCCTTGCAGATGGACATCAAGGTCCAGGGACTGGACCGCGAAATCATGACGCAAGCGCTTCAGCAGGCCCGAGACGCGCGGCTCCACGTCCTCAATGAAATGGACAAATGCATGGCCGAGCCACGCTCCGAGATATCGCAATATGCGCCGCGCATCTTCACGATCAAGATTGATCCCGAAAAGATCCGCGACATCATCGGTCCCGGCGGAAAGGTCATCCGCGAAATCCAGAACCAGAGCGGCGCCGACATCGACATCGAAGACGATGGCACCGTCAATGTGGCGGCGAGCAAGCGGGAAGAGGCCGACGAGGCCATCCGCATGATCGAAGCCATCACCGCCAGTCCGGAGATTGGCCAGATCTACACGGGCAGCGTCAGTCGTATCATGAACTTTGGGGCGTTCGTCTCGTTCATGGGCGGTAAGGAAGGCCTGGTCCACATTTCCGAGTTGGCGCCGGGCCATGTGCGCGAGGTCACCGACGTCGTGAACGTGGGCGATGAGATCAAGGTGAAGCTCGTGGAAATCGATAAGATGGGCCGCCTCAATCTCTCGAAAGTTGAAGCCGACCGCGAGTTGGGTCTCATTTCCGAGGAAGACGAAGCCCTTGCCGCTGCGTCTAAGAAGGAAGGCGGCGGTGGTGATCGCGGCGGCCGGCGTAGTGGCGGCGGTGGCGGTGATCGCGGCGCCCGCCGAGGCGGCGGCGGTGGTGACCGTAGCGGCGGCGGTGGCGGCGGCAATCGCGGTGGCGGCGGCCGGGGCGGCAAAGACCGGCGGTAGAATGCCCCGCGCTTTACGTTAAGGACAGGCGCGCCGCCGCCTGAGCCTCCACAGGTTGTAACCACAGACGAGGCGTCACCCCAGGGAGGCGCCTCGTCTTCCCGAGGTGACTGTTCCATGCCTATTCAGGCGTATTCGCAAGAGAACGCCATCGTCCGCACCCTGCCCAACGGCTTGACCTTGGCGATGGAGTTCATCCCCCATGTGCACTCCATAAGCGCGGGCGTCTGGATCAAAACCGGCTCCGGCAACGAATGCCCCGAACACAGCGGCATCTCCCATTTCATTGAGCACCTCTTGTTCAAAGGAACGCGGAACCGGTCCCCGCGCGAATTGGTCGAGTCCATTGAGAGCAAGGGCGGCCAGATAAACGCCTTTACGACGCGCGACACCACTTGTCTCTACGTCAAAGTCCTTGAGAATCAATGGCAGGTGGCCGTCGATGTGCTCTCCGACGTCGTTCGCAATTCCCTGCTGTGCGACGTGGAAAAGGAGCGCAACGTCATTCTGGAGGAAATCGCCTCCATCGAGGACGTGCCCGAGGAACTGGCGCACGACCTTTTCACCGAACGCCTGTGGCCGGGGCATCCCCTCGGACGGCCCATCACGGGCACCGCGGAAAGCGTTGGGCGCATCCGGCAGGAAGATCTCGCCGCGTATTACAACACATGGTACCGTCCCGAGAATATCATCTTTTCGATGGCGGGGAATTTTGATCCTGAGCTTGTTCATCAAAGGCTGGCCCAGGATTTTGAAGACGCCGAATTCCAGGGCGCCAACGAAGGTTCGACGCAACCGCCGCGCTTCACGAGCGGACTGGAAGCGGCGGAGCGCGACATAGGCCAGAGTCACGTGTGCTTCGGGTTTCCCGGCGCAACCAGCACGAGTTCGCGCCGTTACGTCTACGACTTGCTCGCCAGCGCCTTAGGCGGCGGCTCTACTTCCCGGCTGTTCGAAAAGATCCGCGAAGATGAAGGCTTGGCCTACGCCATCTACAGCTTTGAGTCGGCCTATCTTTTGTCCGGCATGTTTGGCGTATACGCGGCCGTGGCCCCGGAAAACCTTGAAACAGCGCTTGAGCTATGCGCGCGCGAAATGCGGGATATCCGCGACAACGCCATGCCGGAAGAAGAACTTACGCTCAACCGTGAGCAGCTCAAGGGCGGCATGCTTATGTCCATGGAAAGCACCTTTAACCGCATGGCCCGCTTGGCGAAATCGCTGCACTACCATGGCCGGATCGTCCCTCTGCAAGAGATCATCGATAAGCTGGAAGCGATCAGCGTGAGAGACGTGCAGACCCTTGCCCAAGAGATCTTTC
Source organism: Candidatus Hydrogenedentota bacterium (assembly GCA_046497285.1). GTDB lineage: Bacteria > Hydrogenedentota > Hydrogenedentia > Hydrogenedentales > SLHB01 > SKRY01. Next base: position 14,446 of record JAWOFY010000441.1, on the reverse strand, counting down.
GGCCGGATCAGTGCTGCATGGTCGTCGTCGGCCCTCACCAGCAAGATTCCCTTCAGCCTTTGCCTTTAGATTGATACGAAAGAACGAAGAGGCCCCCCGACGGGGGCCTCTGTCGAAAACAGCAATACGCGTGTGTCGCTTATTCCGCAGCCAGCCGGGGCTCGTTAGTACCCATAGCCGCCGGGCTGCCCAATCCCGCCTATTCCGCCATACTGCTGAGCGCCCACGCCGGCGCCTCGCGCGCCGCCGAGGTCCGTGAACCCAAGGAACCTGCCGCGAGGCGGCCCTTGGACGAAGGTCATGCTCGCGGGCATGATCACGGCGGGGGATTCGCCAACCAGCAAGTCATATTGCGGACCACTATTGAACAACTGAGAGATGTTGGCGAACTGGCCGCCGCCGCCAAAACCGCCGCCCACACCGCCGAAACCGCCCTGTTGTCCGCCAAAACCACCTATCTGGCCGCCTATACCGCCCTGCTGGCCGCCAAAACCGCCCCTTTGGCCGCCGAAGCCTCCGCCAACGGTTCCTGCGCCGCCCCCAATGCCGCCGCCGACACCGCCCATGGAGCCCATGCCCTGCAAAGTGCCCATGCCTCCCAGCGTGCCGCCCATGCCGCCTATGCCGAAGGCCTGGGCGCCCGTAACACCGCCGGGATTGCTCACCACGATTTTCGGAAGCGTTTCGCCGGAGGCGGCGAGTTCGTAGACCCTCGTCTCGAGGTCTTCAAATGACTCGTGACGAAGACGTTCGGGGGTGCTTACCCAGACGAACCCCTCTTCCACTGCATAATCTAGATTCTGCGTTCTGAGAATTGCTTTCAAGGCCTGCCTCAACGGCACATCGTTCAGCCGGATGCGCCGCACCCTGCCATCGGTCTCAATGGCCACCATCAGCCCCCCCGTGGTATTGGACTGCGCCATCCGCCTTGGGGCGGAGCGGCCGATATTCGTGATGAGGTTGTCGGGCCTTTCGGGGTTTGCCGTGTCGTCAAGACGGCCTTCGGCGGGGTCCGGACTGGCCGAGGCCAACTCCGTCTCCGCTTCGTCCTCCCTGTTGCGCTCCCATTGTGCAACCAGCTCATCGCGCTTGAAGGGGTCGTCCGTGATGGTCACGTCTTCGGCAGCGACTTCGCTGGTGCGGATGGTCTCAATTTCGCCCGTCTCGGGGATCTGGACATAATAGAGTGATGCGCCTTCCCGTACGATAACGTTATCGTACAATTCCCCACCAATGACGATGCTGTCTGCGCCCGCCATCGGAACGGCGAGTAGCCCCGCCGTCACCGCGACCATAACGTTTTTTAACATGGTTCGTATCCTCCTAAATATTCGTTATTGTCTATCCATATAAGGCAAGTGATCCTGAACTATCCCTTAGGAAATAATAGCATAAACTTATTTGGACAACAATAGGATAATTATGGGCTATATATTCTTTGTTGTGCACATCATTGCTGACTGAACGAATGCCACGTTCAGATAACCCCGGGGTCGGCAGAAAGTTCGCTCGTTTACTTATGCGCCTTCATCGGAGGTGTGTTCATACTTCACTTAGAAAACACCACCTTCGGCACGAGTATTTCCTTGCCATCGGGTACCGGCAAAACATCGCCGCCAAAAGCGCTTCGGCCGAGGCGCCAAGCGTTGCACTTTGAGTGGAAAATCACGACGGCCGGGAGCACTTTGCGTTCCGCGGTGTGGTGTGGCACAATAGGTCTGGAAGATCCTCCAGCCTCCCGCCCGTAGAGGTGGACGAACCAACGCCGAGAAATATGTGGGGGCGACATGGTATCGACGGGGGCAATGGAGCGTAAGTTGCGTGCCGAGGACCCCGGTGGCCTCGTAAAAAACCGGGACTAGAAACAACTGCCAACGATGAATTGGCCCTTGCTGCGTAATTAAACCCGCAGCACGTCTTACCACCGACCGCCCGCTAGGTGGATAAGGCGCCGATAGCGGGCCTCGCTCTGGACCATGGCGGAGGGTCCAGGCGGCGAGTATCTTCTCCGCCTAGCGGCCTGGAAAAGCGAGCCCGACGCGTTTCCAGGTGGCGAATCCCAAATGACGGGCTACGCACGTAGAAGCTTACGTGGCCATGCTTTCGGACGCGGGTTCGATTCCCGCCGCCTCCACCAATGATATTGCGGCATTTTGTGAAAAAGCTAGTGAGCGTCAAGGAAAGGCTCGATAAACCTCAATGAGGGGTTAGTTCGAGCCTTTTTTTATGGCGAATTGGGGGAGTAGAAGTTTTGGGGAACGTCCGGGCGGGCGCGATGCTATCCGCGGCTTTCGAGGAGCGCCACGGCGTGGACGCTGATGGCTTCGCCCAAACCTTCGGGACCCATGTATTCGTTGGTCTTGGCCTTGACCGAGATGCGGCTAGCGGGGATTCCGGCCGCGTCGGCCAAACGCCCGCGTATGGCCGGTACATGGGGGCCAAGTTTCGGGGCTTGGGCGACAATGGTGCTGTCAATGTTTACAAGCGTGTATCCGGCGTTGCCCAGTATGCGCATAGTGGCCCGCAGTAAATCGAGGCTGTCCGCATTCTTGTAGGCGGGATCTGTGTCGGGAAAATGCTGTCCGATATTGCCGAGAACGGCGGCGCCCAGGAGCGCGTCGATGATGGCGTGAGTCAGCACGTCGGCGTCCGAGTGCCCCACCAGTCCTTTGGCAAAGGGGATCGAGATACCGCCGAGCGTAAGGCGACGCCCGGCTTCAAGGCGGTGCAGGTCGTAGCCTTGTCCAATGCGTAACGTTGTCATTGCGAAAGCAGCCTTTGCGCCATGGCTAGGTCGTTTGGCGTGGTTATCTTGAAGTTTGACGGCGAACTCTCAATGAGCTTCACTGGGGTACCGGTCCGCCGGGCTAGCGTAGCGTCGTCGGTGGCGAAATACCCTTCCCGCGCCGCCAGGCCGTGTGCGCGCACGATGACTTCCGTACGGAAGATCTGAGGCGTTTGACAGGCCCACAACCGGCGCCGGTCGGGTGTCGCCTCCAAGAACCCCTCCTCGTCGCTGACGAGAATGGTGTCCACACAGGGCGTTGCCGCCGTGGCCGCTCCCCACCGCCATGCGGCTTCGATGCCGTCCTGTACCACCGCCGGTTCGACAAAAGGCCGGGCGGCGTCGTGAATGAGCACAATCTGGGTATCTTCCGCCAGCGCCTCCAGGCCGCGAGCGACGGAGGCTTGGCGTTCGTCCGCGCCATCGGCGATCGTGAATGAATGCCCGGGAAAGGCTTCCGCCAGCACGCGCGCCACCGCGTCCCGAAACGAGACGGGCGCGACGATGATGGCCCCGTCCATAACGCCCGCTTCCCGAAGACGCTCCAGCGTATGCGCCAACAGAGGCCGGTTTGCGATGGGAATAAGGGCCTTGGGGAGTTCGGCGCCAAGTCGCGAGCCCATCCCAGCTGCCGGCACGATGCTCTGGGTCTTTACGGTTGTGTTCGTGGACATCCCGTTGCTCCCCAAAAGACGGCGCCCGTCTCTCCGCGCCGGTTGCTCTCGATGCGGCGCCGGAGCGAAGAGGCAGGGGGGACGCGGCTGAGCATTAGAGGGCGCTCCGGAGACGGGTGAAGATAATGCGCCCGGCGGTCGTTTGCAGCACGCTTGTAACAACCGCGGATACGGCGTGGCCGACGTGATCCTTACCGCCATCCACCACCACCATGGTGCCGTCGTCCAAGTAGCCTACCCCTTGGGAGGCCTCTTTCCCCACCTTCACGATCTTGACGTGCATCTCTTCGTCGGGTAAGACCGCCGGTTTCACGGCGTTGGAGAGATCGTTGATATTCAGTACGGTAACGCCTTCGATGCGCGCGACTTTGTTCAGATTTAAGTCGTTGGTGAGGATTTTCGCGCCGTATTGCTGGGCAAGGTGGACCAGTTTGCTGTCGACTTCGCTGACTTCCGGCGGGTCATCCTCCACCACCTGCACATCGACATTGTGTTTTTCCGCGGACTCTTGAATAGTCTTGAGAAGGTCGAGGCCCCGCCGGCCACGCGCCCGCCGCAGGTCGTCCGCGGAATCGGCGATGTTTTGCAGTTCGTGGAGGACAAACCGGGGAATGATGAGGGTGCCCTCGATGAAACCTGTTTCGCAGATATCGGCGAGACGTCCGTCAATGATGACGCTGGTGTCCACGATCTTGGGGTTGCCGTTCTCGAAGTGCCTTTTCTTGACCGCCCGTATGAGTGAATCCCAGTTCGAGGCGCGTGTGAGGCCGAGCGTGATGCCGATGTACCCGAAGACTAGGACCAGCGTGGCCACGAGCAGGTTGTGGATTGCCGTGTCTTGGATATTGAGGACAAAAGCGATCAGGTATTGGCTGGTGACATAACCTAGCACCGTGGCTATAACCACGGATACCAGCACGGGCATGATGCGCTCAAAAAGGTCTTGGGTGATGAAACGCAGCACGTAAAGAACCACTGCGCCCATCGCCACGCCCCCCAGCGCGCCGGCGCTCACCCACGCCCAATATGCGGCGGACCCCTCCGCTGTTCCCTCATGCGTGGCGAGAACGTAGTGTGCCCATGCGTAGCCCATGATGGCGCAAGCCACGATGAACAGCAGCCGTATAATGTTATTCACCATGCAACCTCACCTACATTTACCGCAACCCCGGGAAGAGACCGCCCCTCCACCCCTCATTCGTGTCCGGCTACCGGTCCACATTCATGCTTTCGAGGCAAGCGTACACCAAGCGGCTCATAACCGGCTCGATACTGTTGGCCGTAGCGATGATCCGATCAATATCCACGGCCTGGAGGGCCTCGGGAAAACATTCATCGGTAACGGCTGAGAAACCGAGGACCTTCAGCCCAGCGTGGACCGCCACGATAACTTCCGGCACCGTGCTCATCCCCACGGTATCCGCCCCAAGATACCGCATGAACCGGTACTCGGCCCGCGTTTCGAGACATGGCCCGGGACAGCCGAGATACACGCCGCGGCGCAGTTTAACGCCCAATTCGAGGGCCTTGGTCTCCGCGAGCTCAATCAGCTCCAAGCTATAGGGCTCCGACATGTCCGGGAAGCGGGGGCCTAAGCTGTCATCGTTTGGACCGATAAGCGGGTTGTCCCCCATGAAATTGATGTGATCCGTGATGAGCATGAGATCGCCAGCGCGAAACTCGGGATTGAGGCCCCCCGCCGCGTTCGAGACGATCAGCGTACTTGCGCCGAGGGCTTGTGCGATGCGCACCGGGAACGTGACTTCCTGTAGCGTATAGCCCTCATAATAGTGAAAGCGCCCGGCTAGGGCGACGACTGGTTTCCCCGCCAAGTGGCCTAGCACCAACTCGCCGGCGTGGGTGTCCACTGTGGTGGGGGGGAAATGGGGAATGTCATCGTAGCTAATCCGGGCTTCCGCCTCAAGCTGTTGGGCGAGGCCGTTTAACCCCGTGCCTAGAATAATCGCCGTCTGAGGCTGAATGGAACTGTGTTTTCGAATCGCCTGAGTCGCTTCGTCGATCTTGGCGCGTAATTCCGTCACAACAACTTCCTTATGCTCTGTTACCGATCCGCCTCCGCCCGAAGACGCGTTTCCACCTCATCCGGACGCAAACCCGTTATCGAGACTGTTTTATCTCTTGATTTGAGGCCCCGAACCACTGCGATGCTGCGCTTGGGCGCGCCCAAAAGCCGGGCCAAATACGCCACAACGGCGGCGTTGGCTTCCCCACCCTTGGCTTTTTCGGTAACCGCCAACCGTACTCCGCCCCCTGGGGGCAGCCGAATAGCGCGCCTTGAAGCGCCCGGCTGCACCCGAATCCGGAGCAGCGTAGACTCGTCTTTTCCCTCTTCGAGGTCGAGTGTGTCCACAGTGTCCCCGCGAGGTTACCGCTTTCCTTGTCCCACAGCGAAGATCAGGGGTTACAGTTCCTGTGTCACTCGCTCACTGTAGATGCCCATGCGGCGATATTTTTCTTGCCGGGATTCGAGAGACCACCCATCTTTCTTGATATGGTCCAGGAACGACTCCAATTCGTCGGCGATGCTCTCGGCCGCCGCGTCTGGATCGCGATGCGCTCCCACGGAAGGCTCGCGAATAATGCGATCCACGACGCCAAGATCATACAGATCCTCCGCGGTGACACGCAGGGCGGAGGCCGCCATCTCTTTCTTCTCGACATCCCGCCACAAGATTTCGGCGCACCGTTCGGGCGGACAAATCACGTAGATCGCGTGCTCCATCATGGCCACGGTGTCCCCCAAGGCGATGCCCAAGGCGCCGCCGCTTCCTCCTTCACCGATGACCACCGTGAAGAAAGGCGTGCGCAACTGCATCATGGCCAGCAAGTTGGTGGCGATGGCCGAGCCCTGTCCGCGAGCCTCGGCTTCGATGCCGGGATGGGCGGCGGGCGTATCGACAAACGTGACAACAGGCATCCGCCAGCGTTCCGCAAGCTGGAAAAGGCGCAACGCCTTCCGGTACCCTTCGGGATGGGCCATGCCGAAGTTGCGCGCCACTTTTTCCTCGGTCGTGACGCCCTTCTGTTGGCCCACCACCATGACGGATTGGCCGCGAAACCGGCCGATGCCTCCCACAACAGCGGGATCATCGCCCATCAGACGGTCGCCATGGAGATCCACGAGATCGTCCAGGATACGGTTAGTATAGTCCAGCATGCGGGGGCGCAAGGCGTGGCGAGCTAGTTGCACCCGCTGCCAGGCCGTCATGTTCGAGAATACGGCCTCGCGCTCTCGCTGGAGTTCTTCCTGGAGTTCTTGCCGCTCTTGCTCCGACTCGGCCTGCTCCACATGACTTTCTAAATCAATGATGCGTCGCTCGAACGATAGGCTATAGTCGACGCTGCTTTGTGCACTTTCTCTTGCGTCAGCCACGGATTGACGCTCCTTTTCAATTTGGGCGGCCCGAAAGCCGTCACGTCACTTCCCATCTTTCCAGAAGATTAACCGCAGTATAACAGAACCGGACAAATGTTTACACCTCCCACCCATGCGCAGAAGTCCCCTGGCCGAGGCGGAATCTTGCTGACAGTCGCCGGATAGTGCTCGAAATACCCGGCATTGTAATCGGTTTCGAGGACAAGGCAGACTTCTTCTTCACTTTTGCAAGCCGCTCCTCTTGTTCACCTTTGCCGTCACGGCTTCCCTCGGGCACGTAATACAGCAGCGCCAAGAAAAGTTCCATTCACATAGTTCGAGATCACCGCGCCCCGTATTACGTGAGCTCGCAAATTGTGGCTCTATCAACTGCTGTTATGGGTGTATTCTGCCTCAACATGTTTGGTTATAAACCTTCGGACGGCGCGGTCTGAAGCACGGCGAGCCGCCAATTGAACAAGCCGATGGCCATGTGGGGGGATGGGTTGTCCGGCTGAAGCTCGTATTCTATAGCGGCGGGACCCTCGAAGTCGACGCCGCGCAACGCATTCGCCAGCGCGCTCAGGTCCGTGTCGCCCTCGCCGACAATCCTTTCGCCTTCCCCGTATTCCCAGTCCTTGAGGTGGAGCGAATGCACCCGCTCGCCCAACGCCTCGACGACCTCATGGGGTTCTTCTTGCGAGCGGATGGCGTGGCCCGTGTCCACGCACGCCCCAATGTAGGGATGCCGGCCTTCCACTGCTTCCAGCGTGTCCGCTACTTTGTCGTAATCGGACTCGGGACCGTGATTGTGGATAGCTACCTTTATGCCGAACTCTTGAACCAATTCTTCGAGCAAATCGAAACTGTCCAGGTCAGGGTGCGCCACCAGAACGCCAATGCCCATGTCATCCGCGAACTCGAAGATGGGCCTCGCTTGCGCCTCGTCCGCTGTTAGCGTGACGACTCCAAAGGCCACAATATCCACGCCGAGCGACGCGGCCTTTTCCCGCACTTCGTCGCGTTCGCTGTCGCTCAGCTCCGGCCCCATTCCCACGTCATGGCTTGGGCTAAGCCGCTGACCAGGATTCGCCTCAAATTCCGTCATCCCCAACGCCCTGGTCTGCTCGAGCGATTCGAAAAGGGTGAAGTTTCGCAAACTGTAGGCCTTGCCTGCCTCCGTCCAGGCTTCCCCAGCATGCGCCAAGCCAGCGCCACCCGTCAGCGCCAGCATCATAGCAAAGGCCATCGACTTGACTAAGAATGATCCTGTCTTGCTCATGTCTGGTTCTCCTTTTGGATACGTCATTTGTTCCCGCCAATCGGCAACGCGGCCTCGGCTACGGCGCTAGCCACGAAAATGCCCCGCCATGCTGTGGGAGATCCGATCTCGCCGTGATGCGGGGAATCCCCGTTTCGAAGCCGGCTGGGCATTAGCCCAAGGGAATACCCGTCAACGCCAGCAGACGGTTACGAAAGTCCTCCCATTCGTCACCGTCCTGTCTCTGTACCTCCCGTATTGAATAAAAGCGATCCGTGGACGGCGATTCTCGCTGGGCCACTTCCAGGTCGAGTGGCTCGACGTTCACTATGGTCCAGCATTCCGTGAAGCCGTTCTTCCTGGCCTTTTGGTGGCTCTTTTCTGCTTCGCCCAGCCGATTGTGGACATTCGAATAATCCGTTCCAGACTTCACCTCGATTGCAATGATATTCCGCACGGAATTTGCACTCAATTGTTCATATATAACGATATCCGGATCGGGAGCAAACTGGATATATACATCGCGCCCCGAGGCATTTCGGATATCAATGCTCTTGCTGCTGTGCCGCACAATGGCATTCTGCACGATATCTCGTATGAGTTCAAACGTCACAACAATACCGGCGGTCCCCTTTCGAACATTCGCTCCGCCTCGCAACTGTGGCCCGAGCGTCAATAGAGCGAGATTGTCTAGGAAACCCTTGTTCATGTTTTCCTCGTCCAGCGCGGCAAGCAAGGCGGACGCTGATCCCGCCAACTCTTGGCATAGAGGCGAAAGCCGGGAACGGTTTGCAACGCCAAGGCGGCCTTCTTTCTCCATGCTAGCGAACCGGGATATACCCAGTCCTTTTCCGTAGAAAATCTTTTGGCTAAATCCTAGAAGTAGCCGGTAGTATCCCAAGAGTTTTGGATTCACCTCAAGAACACAGGGTGTTGCGAAAAGCAATTCGCCACGAAGTCCCCTTGTGGCCAATAGCCTCAAGTCATCCTCGCGGACATATTCCGATAGTTCTTGGTCCAACGTCCGAATGCTGATGTTGTCAACCGCTCGCCTCAACGCTTCTTGCAAGTATTCTTGGCGAATATCGTATAAGGACTTTGCGAAATCTATCTGTAGTTCCGGGATCGGAATATGGATGCCGTTCCTACTCATCGAAAGGAATTCGTGTTTGTGATGTTTCCGCGACCAGCCTCTTCACGGAGAGCTCGACATACTTTTCATGCAATTCGATTCCAATGTACTTGCGGCCCAGCCTCTCGCAAACCACCCCGACGGTTCCAGTCCCAAAAAACGGGTCCAGGACGAAATCCCCTTTGCGGGAACTCGCAAGCAAACAGGGCTCCACAAGCGTTTGTGGAAAAGTGGCGAAATGCGCATCCCGAAAGGGGGTGGTGTTGATATCCCAAACGGTCCTCTTGTTACGAGGCGCGCCGTTGATACCGTTGTCTTCCATAACAGCCTCGTAATCATAGTAGTACCGGTCGCTCTTGGTTAACATGAATACATACTCATGGCAGCGAGTAGGCCGATCCTTTACGCTCTCGGGCATGGTGTTCGGTTTATTCCAAATGACATCAGCCCGAAGATACCATCCGTCATCTTGCAGTGCGAACGCCAACCGCCAAGGGATGCCGAGAAGATCCTTTGGCTTCAATCCTTCGGGCGTTGGAGGCCGGATGGTCATGGCGCGGGCGGGATTCTTTCTATCTGGCGCGCGCCAGCCCCGGTTGCCGCTTGTGTATCCATCTCCAATGTTAAGCCAGAGTGTCCCATCCGGTTTCAAAACCCTTCGGACCTCATGAAAGACCAAAACAAGCCTGTTGATGAATTGCGGCAGGGTAGGCTCCAACCCGATTTGCCCTTCGAATTCGTAATCACGTAGTCCCCAGTATGGCGGTGACGTCACCACGCATTGCACACTTTCATCCGGCAACCGGGCAAGAACATGGTAAGCGTCGCCCTGGAGTATGGTTGACTCCGTGATCTCGAGGTGGTTCAAGGGCTCCGCCTCGTGTTTTTCCACTCGGAAACTCACTGCGACTTCCTCTTCCTCGCATGAGCCATGGCGCCGTGAGAGGACAGCGCCGCCTCAATCTCTATATTAGCCCCGAAAATGCCCCGCGATTATTGGGCGCAGATCGGAGATCGTGAGAGCATCGCCATGATCCTTGGCGGCCCAGAAAAACGCATCGTCCCATGTGTGCATGCCGGTGAAACGGCTTTCGCTGAAGGTTTCGGTCCGGCGGATGGCGCCCTTCACATCGAGCCCGCGGCGGGGCGTGCACAAGAGATCCGGTCCTTGGTTGGCCAAGGGGCCTTCGTAGATTTCGCCGTGCTCCCACACCCGTTCAAAGACCGGGGCGCCATCATGCGTGATCGCTTCTAGTTTGTCGCGCAACTCCGCAATGAGTTCCGGCGCCTCATCCTCGGTCACGGGGCCGTCGGGATAGCGTCCTTGGCGATGCACATACACGCGGCCGGGATCCATGGCGAAGGCGCGCGAATCCGCGGTTAAGTCCCCATAGGATTCCGGCGGTTCCTTGGTGAAGGCCAGATACCCGGCCTCTTTCAGCCAGACATTGAGGTTGAATTCGCGTTCCAGCTTACAAAAGCCGTGATCAGACAACAGAAACAGGCCTTCGGGCTCCTCCGCGCCGTAGAATTGCTCGGTCCATCGCCGCAGCATGGCGTCGCACCGGTTGTAGTAGGCGCGGGCGCGCTCGGTCTCCTCGTCCTCGCCCTCACAGGAGGGCCAGTGGAAATGCTGGAGGCGGTCCGTGCCGGTGATCACAATCTCGGCGAAATCCCAGGTTTCCTGGTTCAAGAAGTGGTCCACCGCCTTTTGGCGCGCATCCAGGCAGGCGTCGAGTTCGGCGAACAACTTGTCCGGATCCTCGTGACAGCCCTGCGTTTCCACGTCAATCTTGTAGTTCATGGCCTGCAATGGCGGCAAGGCTTCCGGCGGAGCGACGGCGCGCTTGAGGTCCACCGCCACAAAACCCGAAACGATTGCGCCTGGAATGGACCGCACGGGATAACACCCCGGCTGATTAACCACTAGACAGCGCTTACCTTCTCGCCCGATTTCATCCCACAGGGTGTCCCCCCGCACATCCGGAAACGACGGAAACCTCATCGTGTAGGAGCGGGGCTTCAGATCGGTGAAGCCGAACACCCCGTGTTCGCCCGGATTGGCCCCGGTCATGAAGCTGGTCCAGTTGACGTTGGAGACTTCGGGCAGGCACACCCGCGCTTGATGCAAGGTCCCCGCGGCGAATACCTCGCCCAGAAACGGCATGGTTCCGTCGCGCGCGAACCGCTCGATTAAGGATTTTGGCACGCCGTCGAGCCCCAGAACGAGCGCGCGGCGCTTCTTCTTTCGTCGAAATAACATGGCGGGATGGTATCACATGCGGCGCGGTAATTCATGCTTCCCCGAGCTGCCCCTCGTCGAAAAAAGGAGCGCCTGGCGGGCCTTACCGCAGGAAGTTGAACGTCCAACGTATGCGCAGGTTGGTGTCGCTGTATATTTGAGGAACCTCGAAGGGGAAGGGATCGAAGGGGCCTGCTTCCAAAATCGCTTCGCGGGAGAGACCCGCGAAGGTGGGCGACCCCCCCTCCTCGATTACGCGGGCGTACGCCACATCGCCGCTGGGTTCGATGGCGCATTCGATAACCGTGCGCGTCGGGTTTGTGCCCTGGTAACGCAGATCCATCGTCGTGCGCCAACGATTCTCGACCTGGCGGCGCACCTCATTCAGATAAGGAGCGATCTCATCTTCCAGGGCTTCGAAACTCAGGAAACCTTCGCCCTCTATGCCGCCGCCTTCCCGGCCGCGGGTCTGTCCTGGTGGACTATCCGATTCGGAGAGACGGCCGGGTTCAGTCTGCGCAATGTCGAGCGACTCCGAATCCTCCCGGATCTCGTGGATTTCATCGTAAAGCTCGGCCAGTTCCTGAGCCCGTTCCGTGTCGGGGTCCATGGCGTCGAGGGGACGGTAGTCCTCCAAGATTTGGTCGATCTCTTCTTGGAGCCGCTCCACCTCGCGGCCGCGTTCTGACTCAGGATCAGGCCGCTGGATATCCAGAAGATCGTAGGAGTCCAGAATGCGGTCCACCTCCGCTCGTAGCTCGGCGATATCTGTGTCGCCCTCGGTTTCCGGCTCGGGTTCGGTTTCCGGCTCGGTTTCCGGCTCGGATTCCGGCTCGGTTTCCGGCTCGGTTTGTGGCTCTGGTTCAGGTTCCGGCTCTGGTTCAGGTTCTGGCTCGGTTTCTGGTTCAGGTTCCGGCTCTGGTTGTGGCTCGGGTTCGGTTTCCGGTTCTGGTTGGGGTTGTGGCTCTTCCGGTTCTGACTCGGTTTCCGGGGTTGGAGGCGCGCCGGTGGGGTCGGTGGGCGGAGCGCCTAGCTCATCGAACTCAGCGGGATCCTCGAAGAACGGCCGGGGCTCATCGCCCATGACGTCAAAGGGGTCCGCCGCACGGCTCATCTGTTCGGCGATAAGGTCCGTGTCCTCCACCGGTTCTTCCGGCGGGCCCATGGCGTCGATGAGGCGGCGCGCGTACTCTTCGGGCGTTTGTTCCCCCTCCTCTTCCGGGGGCAGCTCGAACACGATGGGTTCTGGAGGTGGCGTGTGTTCGGGCCTCGGAGGCTCCGGCAAGGCGTCCATCAGGGCGAGGATAAAGAGGTGGAGCAGGGCGCTGCCCGCCGCGGCCACTGTAAAGCGCAAACGATACGTCATAAGGGGATTACTCTTATTATCATGCTCGATGGTACCAGAGTTTCCGAGGAAACGCTAAACGGGCGCGCCTGGATGTTGAACGCGGGCGCCGGCGGCGGCGGATGACTTCAAGCGGCGCGTTTGGCGCGGGGAACGCGTCTGGGCCGCAGTACGCAGAGTCGTCATGCGAAATCGATTGCTTGCATGATATGCTGGACATGTTACGTGATGCGACAAGGGCCTGTGGTGGATGAGGGGGCCCAAAAAACTGGAAGCATGGCTTGGACGGACGGAACTTCCTGTGGTCCAAGTGGGTTTAACGGTGCAGAGGCTGGCCCGGCACGATATGCAAAACCTGTCAGACTGGGAATTGGTGACGGAGGCGCGCAGTGGCGATCTAGCGGCCTTTGAGACGCTGGTGCAACGCTACCAGGAGCCAGTCGTGCGCTTTTGCAGCCGAATGACGGGCTCGCGCGAGGATGCTGAGGATATTGCCCAAGACAGCTTTGTGCGGTTGTACCAGACGTTGCACCGTTTGAAACCAAAGGCGAAGTTCTCGACGTACCTGTTTACCATTGCGCGAAACCGGACCTTGAATCATTTGCGCGACGGCCGAAGCCGAGGGCGTGACAAAGCCGTTCCCTTGGAGGAAACAAGCTTGGCAGTGGGCGGGCCCAGCGGCGCGTATAGCGCGCGAAGAAACGAGATCACGGCGTTTGTGGATCGGGCGTTGGAGCGGCTTAGCGCCGATCACCGGGAAGTTATTGTGTTGAGAGAGTTAGAAGGTATGGATTATGAGAGCATTGCGGCGATAATAGGGTGCCGGCCGGGCACGGTGAAGAGCCGGCTGGCGCGGGGCCGCGAACAACTCCGGCAACACCTTCTGGAAATGGGGGCGCTGGACCTATGAGTAAGCATGTATCCTTGAAAGAGCTTTCTGCTTATCTTGACGGAGAGGCGCGCGGCGCCGGCCGTGTTCAGCAGCACCTCCAGCAGTGTTCGGAGTGCGCCCAGCGGTACAGCCAGCTGGAGAACATGCAGGCTTTTCTACGGGAGACGCCCCACGAGAAGGTGGGGCCGGGTTTTGCGGCGGGCGTAATGTGCGCCGTACGGGAAGAGGCCCAACCTAGCAAGGGGTGGGTGAAGCGGTATCCCTGGGCGTTGGCGGCTTCAGCCGCGGTGGTGTTGTTGTGCGCGAGCCTGGGGCTTTTCGCTGTGTTGGAGTTGGAAGAATCGCAAACGCCTTTGACTGAGCAAGAAACCGCGAGTGACTTCGATCCGCTTGTACAGGGCTGGCTCGGCGAAATGGAAGAGACGTCCCCTGTGGACGGTTCTCAAGACCAGTTTGTTGATGAGCTTGCCTATCTCGATGTCCTGCTTACGATGGCGGAAGACCCAGAGGTGGAAGAGGCCATGCCGGCGGTGTACGAGGATGAGCGAGATGTGGATGAGCTCGTTGAAACGTTGGATGAGGAGTCGGCGGATATCTTTGTCGAACTCCTCGCGACCTATGACCAAGGGTCATGGAGCCCGTAAAAGGAGCGTGCTTACTATGAAGACAGTGGCAGGTTTGGCCGCAGCGGCTGTGCTGCTGATGGGCGCGTGGAGCGCCGGCGCACAGCCCGCACCAG
>JAWOFY010000382.1:0-4580 GCA_046497285.1 Candidatus Hydrogenedentota bacterium | reverse complement strand
ATGGCCAAAGCCTTCGCCATGGCGACGGAGGCGGGCCGCATGGCGTATCGCGCAGGGCTGGCCCCCTTGCGGGAGCAAGCAGCCGCGTCGTCGCCGTTGACCGGCTTTCTTTTTGATGAGGAACCCGCCCAGTCGTGAACCGGCTACACACGGCCAGGTTGAAGAACAAAGCTGACATCCCTCACCCCTTTCCACAAAAGAGTAAGGGATAACCTTCTAAGTAAACCGTTCGTTTACGCGTTACTGCTGGACCCTATCACCATGAGCGACAAACTACTAGACCAACTCAACGAATGGCCTCGCGAGCGCGTGCTCGAACTTGTCGAACGCGCGACGGTGGCCGATGTCGATAAAGCGTTGGGCAAGGAAGAGCGGGGATTGCGCGATCTCGCCGCCCTTTTCTCACCCGCCGCCGATTCCCGCCTGGAAGCCATGGCCCAAGAGGCGCAAAGGCTTACGCGCTGGCATTTCGGGCGAACCATTGGGCTGTATGTGCCCCTCTATCTATCCAACGTTTGTGGGGCGGACTGCGTTTATTGCGGCTATGCCGTGCGCAGCGGCAACAAGGAGCGCCGCCTAACCCTAACGCCCGAGGAGATCCACCGGGAATGCGCGCAACTCGCGGCGCAAGGGTTTCAAAGCATCTTGCTCCTAACCGGAGAAGCTCCCCGCGTGACCAAGGTGGAGTACATCGAGCAAGCCGTCACGATTGCCCGTGAATATTTCCCGTCGGTCGCCATCGAAGTGTACTCGATGGATTACGAGAGCTATAAGCGCTTGGTGGATGCTGGTCTGGAAGGCGTCACCATTTACATGGAGACGTACGACCGGGAAACCTACGGTCAGGTGCATCTCCTCGGCGCGAAAAAGGATTACATGTATCGCTTGGGCGCCGCTGAACGAGCCGGCAAGGCGGGCGCACGGCGCTTGAGCATCGGCGCCTTGCTTGGGCTGACGGATTGGCGCGTGGACGGTTTCCATCTCGCCATTCACGCGATGCACTTACAGAAGGAATGCTGGCAAAGCGCCATCGCCGTTTCTTTCCCGAGGCTGCTGCACGTGCCCAAGCGCTTCCAAATCCCGGCGTTGGTGAGCGACAGGGAGATGGTGCGCCTCATGCTTGCCCTGCGGTTGCTTCTGCCCGAGGTAGGGTTTAACCTGTCCACACGGGAGAGCGCCGCTTTCCGCGACCGGCTAATTCCTCTGGGCGTGACTTCCATGAGCGCGGGTTCCTCCACTCGCCCGGGGGGCTATACGAGTTACGGAGAGGAAACCCTTGAACAGTTCGCCCTGGAGGATCGCCGCACGGTCGCGGAGGTCGCGGAAGCCATACGGCGCGTAGGATACGCCCCCGTATGGAAAGACTTCGACCAAGCTTTTGATACCGCGATCCCGGAGTAGGTATCCTTACGGCGTCCGGAACGATGCGGAATAGCCGCAAAGCCAGAGGGAGATGGTGGATGCAGGTCACAATAAATGGCGAGAATCGCGACGTAAAGGAAAGCCTCACCGTATTGGCGTTGTTGGAGAACTTGGAGTTGCAACCCGACGCCATGGTGGTGCAGCGCAATGACCAGGTTATCGAGCGCAAGGATTTCGAAAACACCCAGCTCGAGGAAGGCGACATCATCGAGCTTGTCCGTTTTGTGGGAGGCGGTTGATGGACCACGCCACGCGCATGGCCCGGTTCGCGGCCGCCGACCTCTACGTGGTGATAACGGAAGCCTTCTGTAACGGTCGGCCCGCACTGGACGTGCTGGACGCGGTATTGAACGCCGGGGTGACCCTCGTCCAATGCCGCGAGAAAGACCTCAAGGACAAGGCGTACGTCGAACACGCTCAGGCCTTCCGCGAAAAAACCGAGGAAGCAGGCGCGTTGCTGATCATTGACGACCGGGTAGACATTGCCTTGGCCGTCGACGCCGACGGCGTGCATCTCGGCCGCGAGGATCTGCCGGTCGCCAAGGCCCGCGCCGTGGCGCCAGACCTTGTCATCGGAGCCTCCAGCCATAGTCTGGAGCACGCCATGGAGGCCCAGGAGGCTGGCGCCAGCTACGTCAACATCGGCCCCATCTTCGGCACCCAAACCAAGACCGGCACGGCCGATCCCGTCACCCCCGCCCTGATCAGCCATGTGGCGCCGCATCTGCGCATTCCCTTTACCACCATGGGCGGCATCAAAACCCACAACATTGATGAGGTCCTACGCCAAGGCGCCCGCCACGCCGCCGTGGTCACCGCCGTGACCGAGGCTCAGGACGTCACCGCCGCCGCCAAGGAACTCCGCCAAAAGATTCGCGCCTACCGTTGAGGGCCGTACAACTTCCGTTTTCCCCCGGACCGGCAACGTCTTGACGGGAACGCAATAACGCGTAGCCCACGCTACGGCGATCCGCCGCCAATCGGCGGCTAAAGACGCCGCGCCACGGAACAACATCCCCCTTAATCCCCCTTCGAAGGCGAAATTCTGCTCCACGCGACTGCCTCATTGGGTGAAGCGTTGTTTACCCTACAGGTGAGCCGGCTAGTTTTCACTTCTGAAGTGGATGGCCCGAAGGGCCGCGGGATGTAAACACCCGGCACACCACCTTAACCGGCGATTGGCGGTTGCGGCGATGCAGGCTTGTACGTTATATTGGAACTATCCTTCCGTACACAGGGCGGCTCGCGTATTATCCCGGCCACGAACGCCGTAGGCGTTGATCTCCGTTTACGGCCTCGCCGCCTCCGTCACCCCCGGATATCAACCGTTGGAGTCTAAGCATAACGATGAACAACACCATGATCCCGAGCAAAGCATTCTTTGTTAAAGGGGTTGGCATACACCGAGACAAGTTGGCGTCCTTTGAGCGCGCCTTACGCGACGCCGACATTGAAAAATACAACCTGGTCCACGTTTCCAGCATTTTTCCCCCAAACTGCAAACAGATCTCGACTGAAGAAGGGCTTACGTACCTCAAGCCGGGTCAACTCGTCTATTGCGTGATGGCGCGAAATCAGACCAACGAACCCAACCGGCTTATCTCGGCCGCCGTAGGCTTGGCCATGCCAAACCGCGAAGAACATTACGGCTACATTTCCGAGCACCACGCATTCGGAGAACGAGAGGAAGTGTCAGGCGAATACGCCGAGGATCTGGCGGCGACCATGCTGGCCACCACCCTCGGGGTCGAGTTCGATCCCGATCAGGCGTGGGACGAGCGCAAACAGATTTACCAAGCCAGCGGCCATATCTTCAAGACCCACAATGTCACCCAGTCCGCTGTGGGGCACAAGGACGGATTGTGGACCACGGTTATTGCGGTGGCGGTATTCGTCTTAGACTAACACACAAAGGAGGCTTTATCGTGAGCTTACCCCCTTTTGGCGGTCTACCGCGGGAATTCACGAACTACGAAACGGCGGCGGCGGCCTTGCTGCCCATACCTTTCGACCTCACGAGCACGTGGGGCAAAGGCGCGGATGAGGGTCCTCAGGCGCTGCTTGAAGCCTCGGAGTATCTCGAGTTCTACGACCCTGAAACAGGCACGGAAGTCTACCGCCGCGGCATCGCTACGTGCGCGCAAGTTATCGCGGTTGATTCTGAATCCATGATAGCCGACGGACGCGCGGCCGCCGGGCAAATCCTTGATGCAGGCAAGCTGCCCATCACACTGGGCGGCGAACACTCGGTAAGCCAGGGACCGGTCGAGGCCGCCGCCCAACATTACCCCGAACTCAGCGTCTTGCAGCTTGACGCCCACAGCGATCGGCGCGATAGCTACGAAGGATCCCGCTACAGCCATGCGTGCATCATCGCTCGCATCAAGGAGACCGTGAAACCGCCTGTGGTGAGCGTGGGGGTGCGCGGCATGGACAGTTCCGAACTCCCGAGCGTCCGGGAGGATGAGGTATATTACGCCTCTGAAATCCAGAAATCCGCCACATGGATAGATGAGTCTGTTGATCTCTTGCGCGACGACGTCTACGTGACCATTGATCTCGACGTGTTGGACCCCTCCCAGATGCCCGCCACCGGAACGCCGGAACCCGGCGGGCTGGACTGGTACGAGGTGACCGGCCTTTTGAAAACCGTGGCCCGGCGCAAACACGTCGTGGGCTTTGATATCGTCGAGTTATGTCCAGATGGCCAGCGCCATCCCCCCTTCCTTGCCGCAAAACTCCTCTACACCTTCTTGAGCTACCTCCACGCCTTCCAACGCGAAGCCTGAGACACAGGCATGACGCCGGCGCCCAATTCTCCTTCGCATAAAGAAGGAGAATTGGACTTTTGATTTGCGCGGTACGCCTTCACGTGAGGGCCGTGTAACGATCGTGCTCTTGGCTCAACCTTTGAGATACCCGTCCCCTACTTCGCTCGTGCTCTACCCTGAATAGACCGCAACCGCCCGCCGCCTAATTCAGTGGTTCCGCCTAAGATACTTTTAGTGGTTCCATGAAGCTTATTGCATAAAAAATGGGAATGATATAGACTATAGTTAAATCTTTGTAAATATTTGGTATCATTGGGGTGAACGATGCAAAGGGTGTGTTAAGAAATGGTTAAACCCTGGCGTAAACTGCGCGGGCGCTTTCTTGAA
>JAWOFY010000312.1:0-2550 GCA_046497285.1 Candidatus Hydrogenedentota bacterium | reverse complement strand
GGCGGCCGTCCAGCGTGATGGCCTGTGGCAACCCGTGGCTATCGGGATTGTCCAGGGCGCCATCCCAGACAATACTACGGAAACCATTGAACGCCGCGCGCCAAACGAGCCATCGCGCATGGGACAACCCGTGTTCGAGGCTTTCCGGGCCAGTATACGATAGCGACCAGTACGCGTCTGGGCGGCGGCGGGAGCGTAGCGGCGCCATGGCGGTGGATTCCGGGGGCACGGAGATCCAGCTTAAGCTGCGGCTGAGCGCGTCCAGATTCAGACCGCTGAAGGGGCAGGGGGAGTGGCTTAGGCTAATCCCAGCGTGAACCCTGGGAAAGAGTTCTTCCAGAAGCTCCATGTCCCTGCTATGCACGGCGGAAAAGCGCTCTTCCATGAACAGCCGATGGGCAATCCACGCGGCGGGCTTTTCTTCCTCCATGGCGGTCTCGATATCAAGGGGCTGTACCTCGCTCCAATCCGCGTACTCGGCGTTCCATGCTGCGTTGAGGGCATCAAGCGAATCTTTGCGGTCGCTCAACCAGGCTTGAAAAGCCGCTGTACAGTGTGTGCAAAGGCACGCGTCTTGGCCCTCTTCGACCGGAAGCCGATTGTTGTGGCCAAGCGAATAGTGGGGGGGGCCGGCGTCCCAAGGCGCGGTGGCCTCATGTTCTAGCCGTTGGTGTTGAGCCTGATGATACGCGCCTTCCGAGATGCAGGGAATCCGTTCCCCTTCCGCGTTTACGCTTTCGGGCCGGTGATTGGTAAGCGTGCGAAGTTGTCGAAGCCCCTTGTCCATCACGAAGAAGCTAGGACCTTCCCCCTCAGGGGTGTAGAGGGTGTCCACGTTATGCTCCGCGAGGACGCGATTCCAATGCTGAAGATTGTACTCGGCGCCGCCCGAACCCCGCACAGCCAGACTGAACTCCCGGGGATCTAGCCGGTGGCTGACGGGTAAGTAGCCGTGGCGGTAGGCGGCATGCTGCAACTCGTACTCCGCGAACGGGCCTTGTTCCTGGGCAACGGCGAAGATCTCAATCTTCACCACGGGACCAATGAGATCGGCGAAACTTATATCGAACTCTACCCGCCCGCCATCGGGTCCAACCGGGGTATACTGCTCCGCGACCCGCCGCCCATAATTGTCAACGGCCCTAGCGTAGATGGTTTGAGGCCGGGGATTGTGAAAATCGGGGCGCGTGTTCAGTGTGACATCCAATGTGTCGTGGGGCTGCAATGTGTTCTTGGAGAATGTCACGTTACTGATATCGGGCCATCCTTCCAGTTCGATGGCCTCGGTATGCCATAGGGCGGTGCGATCGCGGTAACGGAGCCATATGTCCACGAGATACTCGCCTGGCCCCACATTAAGATAGAAGGGGTACGCTTGGCTTCCCTCAACCAAACGCCCGCTGTACTCGTGAAGAATGGCGCGTTCCCGCGCCGGCGAGCGTATCTGGACGGTGACCTCGTAGTCCCGGGAAGCGGGTTGCGACAGGCGGAACCTGTAGGGCCGGAACACTTGCCCTACCGAGGCATCCCGCATGCGTTGGAGGAAAGGCTCGGGCAAATCGGGCGGCGCTTCGAGTTCGTCCGGACCTTCTGGACCCGTTGATTCCACCGAGGCGATGGTTACTTCGGGCTCGCGATCGGCCGCCCACAATAGGACGCGTCCCACAAGGGAGAGGTACGTATCGAAGTAGGGGCGGCGCGCCGACTGGGGATTGGTGAGTGCGGGAAGCACGAAGTGCGTCTTTGCGGCCGCCCCATCGTAGGCGAACTCGGCGACGTGGCCTTCTCCAAAGGAGCCTGTCCTTAGAAAGGGGAAACCGTCCGCCCATTCCGGGGCAAATTGTTCTCCGATCCCCGACGTAACCCAGTTGGGCACGGAAGCGCTCTCGTAGTCATCCCCCAACACGGACGGGGCACGGGAGTCCCCGGAGCCATTATGGAACCACACCAAGCCGGCGCCCTCGCGGACCCGTTGACGAATTCCCTCGCCGTATCCCACCGGCAGGGCGGCAAGCTCCACGTTGCCTACGACGATTACATCCAATGGCGCGTTCAGGCCGTCAAGAAATTCGCTTATGCGTTGGTCTTGCTGAAGGGCGGCGTAATTCGCGGCCTCAGCTCCGGAAGGGGGCGCGACGGCGTCTGGCCGCCACAGGGGGACCACCGAGTAGCTCATCGGAATACGCTGCGCGATTTCCACCACATCTCGCGCCGCCGAACGCGGGACAATGAACACCACGCGCAAGGGATCCCCCGGGAGTCTCTCCGCCCATTTCGTGTGATCGGTCTCGCTCTCCAGCGTCACCGCCGCGAGATCGCCGTACAACTCCTCGGGGCGGGGTTCGCTCTGGCTGAACCATCCTTCCGCTCCGAGGGGAAGACATGCGCCCAAGGCTGCGGCGGCGCCTAAAATGAGCAGTCGTGGAAACGCCATATAACCTTTCGTGTCCGGTCCAATGTCAGGCGGATGCCCTGTTTTGAAATCGCCTTTCGAGGTCACTCTAGTGTATCATAAGGGAACGTCCGATGACGTTTAGGCGGTTCTACGGC
>JAWOFY010000224.1:0-5972 GCA_046497285.1 Candidatus Hydrogenedentota bacterium | reverse complement strand
CCAACGAGATGACCCGCATGCCTGAACAGATCGACGCCCTGGAAACGAACCTCATGGAGCCCGAGTATGGCTTGGGCGAGCGCATCATGAGCGACCCGCAAGCGGCCGACCGGGACTGTCCCGTGGTCCAGCCGGGCTCCGGCACGGCCGGCGGGGATACGATTGCGCGGCTGCGGGAAGGGATCGAACGGTTTATGATTACCGATATTAACAATCCCGCCAGCGGCGCCACAGCGCAATCAGGCATTCCCATCATGTGGGACATTGTGTGCGACGACCCCAAACACTTCAATCATGTCCCCGGGGGCGCGAACATCCTGTACATGGACGGTCATGTTGAATTCTTGCGCTGGCCGACCGGTGGAAGCGGCCCGGGGGGGACGTGGGTCTTCAAGGATATGGAGTTCCCCGTTGGGGGCGCCTATCCGATGAACGCGGGCGGGTTTGTGATGCATGAAGCCGGGCATATCTTCGCGGAGAGCGTACCGTAATCTCGGCGCGCCGAGGGGTGGTGGTCATGGGGCGGTCAAGCGTCCTACAAGAATCAAACCGTGTGCTCCGCCGCATCCGCGCCGAGGGCGTCGTGGATGTGGCGGAGTCCGTCGCGTTCGATGATGTCGAGCAGGCCTTTGTTGATGCGCCGCACCACGCCAGGCCCTTCGTAGACCAAGCCCGTGAACAATTGCGCCAGCGAGGCGCCAAGCCGGATCTTGTGGTAGGCGTCCTCCGCATTGAACACGCCCCCGGCGGCAATGAGGCGATATCGCTGCTTGTCCATGCGGCGATAGAGCGCCGCCGTGCGTTCGTCGATGATGCCTTGGATGGGCTTACCCGCCACCGCGCCGGGCATCGCCTCCAGCCGCTCCGGCGGTAGGGACAGCTTCACCGGTTTGCCGGGAGGCAGATTGAACATGAAGCCGCTGACCCACGGGAACGGATCAGCTTCTTCAAGCAAGCGATCAAGGGCCTCGTCACCCCCCATGGGCGATATCTTGAAAAACACGGGAATCGTCAGTTCAAGCGCATCGAGCCGCCGCATTACCTCGGCGATTTGGCCGGGTTCCCCGAAGAAATCCCGGCCGGATTCCGTGTTGGGGCAACTCAGGTTGATCATGAGGTAATCACAGACATCCTTCACGCCGCGCACGCCCGCTTCGTAATCGCTGAACACGGCCTCGTCGGGCTCCGTCTGAAGCCGGTTGGTCTTGACCACGTTGACGCCCAAGGGGACGGGCAATTGGACCGTGCTCAGCCGGGGCGCCACGGCGTCTGCCCCCTCGTTGGGCAGGCCATAGTTCACCACGATGGCGTCGTCCGCCGGAACGCGCCATAACCGCGGACGAGGATTGCCATCCGACGGATCGGCAGACACCGACCCCACCTCAATGAACCCGAACCCAAGGGTCGCCAGCGCGGCGACGGAATATCCGCTCTTGTCGTATCCCGCCGCGAGCCCAATCGGATTTGGACATTCGAGTCCGGCCACCGAACAGCGCAAGCGCGCATCGTTCACGCTATAGCGGCTAGTCAGCCAACGCATCAGCCGCGGATACCCGCCAACGCGGCTGCCCGTGCGCACGGCGCGGTCATGCATGGCCTCGGCGTCGCTCCAAAATGCCAACGGCCGTATGACGTGATGGTAGATACCCATGGTTAATACTCCCCCTGACGTAGGAGCCGCAACCCGTTGGCGATCACGAGGAGCGAGGCGCCCATGTCGGCGGCGATGGCCATCCAAAGGGTGGCCATGCCAAACAGGGCGAGCCCAATAAACAGGGCCTTAAGGCCTAGCGCGAAGACAATGTTCTGCTGAATGACGCGCAGCGTGCGCCGCGAATGCCGCACGAGCCACGCGAGTCTGCCCAAGTCGTCGGACATCAGCGCCACATCCGCCGTCTCGATGGCGGCGTCGGTCCCGGCCGCGCCCATGGCGACGCCAAAGCTCGCCGCGGCCATCGCGGGGGCGTCGTTGATGCCATCGCCCACCATCGCGGCGTTCCCATGGCGCTTCACCAGCTGTTCCATCGCGTGAACCTTGTCCTCCGGCAATAATTCGGCCTCGTAGCGGTCCACCCCCGCCGCTTCGGCGACAGCCCTGGCGGTGCCCTCGTTGTCACCGGTGAGCATGACAATCTCGGTCACGCCAGCGTCCTTTAACGTGGCGATGGCCTTTGGCGCTCCCGGCCGGATGCTGTCCGCCACGCTGATGAGGCCGCAGACGTGTTCGTCGTTGCCTACAAGCACCACGGAATGGCCCGCATCCTCGAGTTCGAGGGCCTTGGCGTGAGCCGCTCTTTCTTCGGGGGCTTGGCTTGCGGCAAAGCGGTGATTGCCAATCCAAAAGCGGCGGCCTTCAATCCAAGCTTCCGCGCCTTGCCCCGCAATCGCCTGAAAGTCCGCAGCTTTCAAAGGCGTTATGGCCAACTGGTCCGCTTCGCGCACCACGGCGCGGGCGATGGGATGTTCGCTCAAAGACTCCAGCGCGGCCGCCCGGGCAAGCAACTCAGCCTCAGTATGCCCGTTCAAGGGCGACACCGTTTGCACGGCGGGCCGGCCTCGGGTGAGTGTGCCGGTTTTATCCATGGCCAACGCCTTGAGGCGCGCGGGCGCTTCAAGAAACACACCGCCCTTAACCAGCACGCCCGCCTTGGCCGCAGCCGTGAGCCCCGCCACGATGCTTATGGGGGTGGAGATGACCAGCGCGCAAGGGCAGGCGATCACCAGCAACACCAAGCCGTTGTAGATGGCCTCGCTCCATGGCGTTCCCACCGTGAAGGGCGGTATCAAGGCCATGGCGAGGGCCAACGCCATCATGGCGGGCGTGTAATAGCGGGCAAATGTCTCCACCCATTGGTCAATCGGCGCCCGGCGGGATTGCGCTTCCTCCACCATGCGGATGATGCGGGCGAGCGTGGTGTCGGCGGCGGCCTTGGTGACGCGAAATTCGAAGGCCCCTTCGTTGTTGATGCTGCCCGCGAACACCTCGCTGCCCGGCTCTTTGGTCACGGGGATGGATTCGCCCGTAATCGGCGCCTGGTTTACCGAGGTGTTTCCCTCGGTTACCACGCCGTCCAGCGGAATCCGTTCGCCCGGGCGCACGGCAACCACCGCGTCCAGAGACACGTCCTCCACCGCCTTCTCTTCGATACAGCTGTCATGAGGACACACAACCCGCGCCCGCGTGGGGCTCAACGCCATGAGCGCTTGGATGGCGTTGCGCGCCCTGGACACGCTCCACGATTCAAGCAGCAACGCCAGGGCGAACAGAAAGGTGACCGTCGCCGCCTCGAACCATTCCCCAATGGCCGCCGCGCCCAGCGCCGCCACGGTCATGAGCAGGTTCATATCGGGCCGGAGCCGGCGGACGGCGAGGACGGCCTTGGGAAAGATGAACCAGATGCCCGTGACGATGGCGGCGGCGTAAAGAAGTTGGGCGGCAAGGGGATGGCCTGCCTCGCCTCCGCCTGTCAAAGCGAGCCCCCATCCGTCGCGCGCGGCGTGATAGGCAACTGCGGCCAGCAACAGTACGCCGCTGATGGCGCAAAGAATCGCCCGGCCGTGATTCCGCCAAAACGCGCCCGGCCCTTCCTCCGGCGGCGCGCCGGGCGTCCAGGGTTCCGCATACATGCCCGTACGCCGTACGGCCTCGAAGATCGCTTCGGGAGAAGGGACCGGCGCCTCCTCCGAGATGGTCATGCGGCCGTTGATGAGATCGAAGGCGAGGTACTCCGCGCCGCCCACCACGGGACCCACTTCCCGCTTCAGCAGGGCGATCTCCTCGGCGCAATCCATGCCACGGATTTTGTACACACGATGCGACATTCACATACTCCGGGGGGGAACCATGATTTCTTACACATACCTCTAAGGTGAACATCCATTGTAGCGCATCTATTCGCCAAAGCGTAAAGAGATGCCTCATTCACACTGTTTCCGCGTCCGTCTCCCGTAAATTTGCCCGCCGTTGGGCGCGTTGCTATACTGACGCCCGAAACGCCTCTCCTTTTCCAAACTCCTGAACATCGGCTTACAACGCGGAAACTCTATTCTTTATGGACTATGATAGCGTACTGAACGAATTAATTGAATTGTCGAGATATTTGGGCGATCCCAGCCGGGATTACGCCATTCTAGGCGAGGGCAACACCTCGGCGCGTGTGGACGATGACACCTTCTACGTAAAGGCCAGTGGAACCACCTTGGCCACGATTGAGCGCGAGGGTTTCGTGGCGGTCTCCGCTTCAAAGGTGTTGCGCATCCTCGACGACGAAAACGCGGGGGATGACGAGGTAAGCGAGGTCCTCAAAGAGTCGCTCGTGGATCCCAACGAGACGCGCCGGCCGTCCGTGGAGACGATGTTGCACGCCATCTTGTTGAGCGTGCCGGAGTACCGGTTCGTGGGCCACACCCACCCTGTGCATACCAACATGCTGTTGTGTTCCAAAGTGGCCGAGGAGGCCATGACGGGCCGCCTGTTCCCTGACCAGATCGTGTCCATGGGACCCAAGCCGGTGTTCGTGCCCTACGTGGATCCGGGACTCCCCTTGGCGCGCGAAGTCAAATGGCGTTTCGAGGCTTTTGTGGAGGCCGAGGGCATGCTACCGAAAGCCATCGTCATGCAGAACCACGGCCTGATCACCATGGGCGAAACGCCCAAGGCCGTTACCAGCGCCACGGACATGTGCGAGAAGGCGAGCCGCATCACTGTTGGGGCCTACGCCGTAGGCGGTCCCCATTTCTTGGCGGACCACGAAGTCGAGCGCATCGCCAACCGCCCGGACGAGCATTACCGGCTCAAATCCATCGCGGGCTAAACAGGCAGCCGCGCCAAGGCGTGGGGTATCCCTAACTTCTCAACACGGGGCTATCGAAAGGAGCAAGCAATGACCACTATTAAGGAATTTCAAGCGGCGGCCGGACCGTTGCCCGGACAATACAAGGGATGGCAAATCTACGGCGCCGGCTTTGAGAACTTCGGCGTTGGAGACCAGCCCGAAGCCCTCAAATTACGCGAGCCCAAGGACAACGAGATTGTGCTCCGCTCCGACGCGGTGGGGCTGTGTCAGTCCGATATCAAGATTATCGCCCAGGGTAACAGCCACGCGCGGTTGCGGGGCCGGGACTTGAAGAGCGAGCCCACGGTGCTTGGCCACGAGTGCGCGGTCACGGTGGTCAAGGTGGGCGCGAACTACAAAGACCGTTTCAAACCGGGCGACCGCTTCATCGTGCAGGCCGACATCTATTACAAGGGCTTTAACTACGCCTTCGGCTATCTCATCCCGGGCGGTCTCCAGCAGTACACCTACCTCGACGAACGCGCCTTGGACGGCGACGAGGGCTGTTACCTTCTGCCCGTCAAGGACGAGACCGGCTACAGCCAGTCGGCCCTGTCCGAGCCCTGGGCCTGCGTTGAGATGTCTTACAACGTCCAAGAACGTCTCGAACCCACGGGCGAGAGCCAGCTCATCGTGGCGGACGATCCCGCCCCCTACCAGAAGCTGGCTCCCAAGGCGAAGGCGGTCCCGCGCTCCCTGGAAGGGCTTTCGGACGAGGAGCGGTTCGATGACATCTTTTTGCCTCAGCCCACGCCGGCGCTTGTAAGCACTCTGGGAGCGCGCCTCAACAACCACGGCATCGTCTTCCTCTTAGGTGAAGCCGCGGAGGACGGGCCCACCACGCTGGACATTGGCCGCATCCATTACCAAGGCGTGCGATTCTACGGGGGCGGCGCGGATATGGACGCCATTAAGCGCGCCAACGAACGCTACGACCTCCTGGCCGGCGGCGACGCCCTGTTCATCGGCTCGGGCGGCCCGATGGGACAAATGCATGTGCAACGGGCTATTGAAGTGGACAACCGGGACAGGCGCGTTGTGGTAAGCGACCTCGACAGCTCCCGTCTGGACCACATCGTGGACAGCTTCGGCGATTTGGCCAAAGGGCATGTCGTCGAGGTGCACGCCTTCGGGGCC
>JAWOFY010000272.1:0-10528 GCA_046497285.1 Candidatus Hydrogenedentota bacterium | reverse complement strand
ATCAGAATGTAGGGTGGTCCAACAAACGAACCCGCGCAAAACGCCCCGCTGCGCTTGCCCTTGTTCTCGTAGCGGTCCACCCAGCGTTTTTCGCTCAGCCCCTTGGCTAGTGTCGCGCAGTACTCTTCTCCCAAAGGCTCCAGCGCGGCCGTGATCTGTTCGACGGCCTCTTCGTACGGCACATGCGTGTCCTCAAGCTGGACGATGGGCACATAGCAATCGTACATGTGGATGTCTTTCAGGCGCAGGGCCTTGCGGCGCACCTCAAGGTACTCGTGCACGATCTCCAGGTTGTCCCGCACCGTTTGAATGAGATTGTCGTACACCGTGACCGGCATGTTGTCCGAGAACAGCGCCGCCTCCAGCGAGCTGGAGTAGTTGCGCACGCGCGCTTGGTACACGTCCTGAAGCACGGACGAACTCAGCGAGGTCGCCAAGGTGTTCTTATGTGCGTCGAACTCCGCATAGAACTTGTGAAAGGCTTTGCGGCGAACCTCCCGTTTCCGGGACTCGAGCAGAGAGTGCAGCGAGCTTTGCGTTAGCTCAATCTTTTCTCCCTTCTCGTTGGTGACTTCGCCGAAGACCATATCGGCGTCGGTGAGCTGGCTGAAGACCTTCTCCGCCGTGTCCGTGACCTCCCCCTGCATGGCGAGGATGCGTTCCTCTTTTTCCGATAAGATGTGGGGCTTATACCGGAGCAGCTTTTCAAGCGTAAACCGGAAAGGTTGAAGCTCGGACGCCTCCAGAAACTGATTCATGGTCTTCTTGGGGATGCGCTGAATCTCGGGCGCCAGAAAGCTCGCCGTCTCGCTGGCCTGGGTGGCGAGATGGGTATAGCGGGCCACCATGGCTTGAGCGTTGGTGTCGCGCACATCCTCGCTGTAACGCAGAAACGCGTAGGTCCCCAATCGCTCCGCCTCTTTATCGAATTCCACCTCGAATTCGAGGCAGGCTAGCAGATTCTCCGCCGATTTCCCCAGCGTTCCCCGGAACTCCTCGAACTTCGGAATCTTTTGCGCTAGTTCAGTGAAAGCCTCTTCCCAAGCCTCGTCGCTCTTAAAAAGAGGGCTAAGATCCCACCTTTCCGCCGTCGGCATGTCCTGCCGCTCGGGCACATGCTTGGTCTCCGCCATGATTCGTGATTTCCCTCCGCCGGTCTCTTGGTTAACGGTAATCGAGCATTGTTATAACCTTTTGCCCGAAATAGAAAAGTGCGCCGGAGTATAGCGCAAAGGGATGGGTATGGAGCAACCTTGAGCTGACTCCTTAAGCTCCTACGCTAATTGGAGCCTTTGGCCTTTCGCCCGAGGCGCTTTGGGATCGCCGGGCTTGTTTCCTCATTCTCCAGCCGGCCAAGGTCACCTCATCTGCAACTGGAAACTCCTGTCCGCCTCCATGAAGCCTAAAACCGGCCGAATTCGCGGAAGATCTCCAGAGATAACCGGCGGCTATGATATCATGCCAATGTTCCGGCGATGGGTTCTCCGGAGCTTAGCTCAAGCGTTTGAGGAAACACCACTCAGAAAGGGGGTACACGACATGACGAAGAAACACCAACTCTGGTTCAGCGCGGGAACATGCATCGCGCTTGCAACCGCATTCAGCCTTGCTTCGCCCCAGGGCGCCGCGGCGCAAGAAGACAGCGAGACCCCGCCTCATTGGCTCGTCTATATCGGGACGTACACGGGAGGCGACAGCGAAGGCATATACCTGCTGCATCTTGACAGCGAGACGGGCGAACTCGAAACCGTGGGCCTGGCGGCGGAAGCAGACAGCCCAAACTTTCTGGCCCTGCATCCAACGGAGCCTTTTCTGTATTCGGTGGGCCAAATGACCGACGAGGACGGAAACACAGTAGGAGCGTTGAACGCCTTCGCGATTGATCCCGAGACCGGCTTGCTCGAGTTGTTGAACCGGCATCCCTCTATTGGCGGCGGCCCCTGTCACATCGCCGTAGACCAACCCGGGCGGCACGCGATGGCGGCCAACTATAGTGGCGGCTCCGCTATCGTGGCATCAATTGAAAACGATGGCTCGCTTGACGAAACCACGGCCTACGTCGAACACGAAGGTTCAAGCGTTCATCCGCGGCAACAAGCCCCCCATGCGCACGCCGTGGACCTCGCGCCGGACGGCCGCTTCTTGTTCGTCACCGACCTTGGCATCGATCAAATCCGTATCTACCGCTACAACGACCTGACCGGAAACCTTGAACCAAACGATCCACCCCACGTTGAAACCGCGCCGGGCGCCGGACCGCGGCATTTCACGTTCCACCCCTCGGGCGATTACGCCTACGTCATCAATGAGCTGGACAACACGATCACGGCCTTCAACTACGATGCGGACACAGGCGCCTTGGACCCCATCCACAGCGTGCCCACGTTGCCCGATGATTTCGACGAAGAGAACACCACCGCCGAAATCAAGGCGCATCCATCGGGGCGCTTTGTGTACGGCTCAAACCGAGGCCACCACAGCATAGCGGCGTTTTCGGTGGACGAGGACACCGGGGAGTTGACGCCGATTGGCCACACCTCCACCCGGGGCGAGACGCCGCGCAACTTTAACATCGACCCCTCGGGACAATTCCTCCTCGCCGCGAATCAGGACACGGACAACATCGCCGTGTTCCGCATTGACCAAGAGACCGGCGAACTGGAATTTACGGGTTCCGAAGTCGAAATCAGCGCACCTGTCTGTGTTGTGTTCCGCGCGCCATTCGAGTGAACCGTAGAGGCGCTCAAAACGTACAAACCATGGGCCGCGGAGTTCCTATCGAACAGGGCTGCGCGGCCCTCAAGGTTACTCGCCCACACGGACGCCCCTTTTCACTTCTGGGGGTTCAAATCGATGGCCGGCCCCGCAGAGGGAAAACGCGTCCGCGCAGCCAGAAAATGTCTTACGCCGCAGGCGGAGCTGTGCAGCTGGAGTGCTCTCTATTTAGCATCTCTCGAATCTCTTCAAAAGCCGCCTCAGCGCACTCCGGGCAATAGCCATGGCTGGCGTTTGTTTGAAGGTTCTCCCCGGACTCCGGAAGGACCCAGGCATTGTCTTCGCGCACACGCTTGCAGACGCAACACTGAACGTACATCGTAGTCTCCTTGCGGCCTCCTGTATTACTCTTTGGGGCGTTGTTACGTTTCTTAGGCGAATAGCATATTCCATGCCGTTCGGTCCCCGAGATGGGTCCAGGAAACGCCAATCCCTAAAAAATGGGGGCTTGTGGACGTTGACCCGTTCCGCATGCTATAAGATGGGGCATTGGCCAGGCGCCGTAGACGGAAGTTTTTTCCTCCCGTGGGCCGGATACCCGGCACAATATGTAGCCCCCAAATCTTACATGGACGCAATATAAATTGCAACTTGCGGCGGGCAGCCGTTTTTCGACGAGGCGATGTCCCGCTTCAAGGAAGGAGTTTAGCGAATGATCCAGGCCCAGGAACTGACCAAACGGTACGGTTCTATCACGGCCCTCGACAAGATTTCGTTTGAGGTAGCGCAAGGTGAAATTGTCGGGTTTCTCGGTCCCAACGGGGCAGGCAAAACCACGGCGATGCGAATTCTCACGGGCTATTCTCCGGCGACGGGGGGCATAGCGCGCATTGCGGGGTATGACGTAGCCAAGGACCCCATCGAGGTGAAGCGCCGCGTGGGTTATCTGCCCGAGAGCGTGCCCCTGTATGGGGAGATGGTCGTACGCCATTTCCTGCGTTATGTCAGCGAGATTAAGGGGGTTCCGCGCCACGGACTTCAAGCGGAGACCGATCGCGTGATGTCCCTGTGCGGACTTCAGCAGATGGGCGGCCGAATCATCAAGAACCTATCCAAGGGCTACCGGCAACGGGTGGGGTTGGCGCAATCCCTCATCGGCAATCCGCCCGTGCTCATTCTGGACGAGCCTACCGTGGGCCTGGACCCGAGCCAAATCATCGAGATCCGGCAGATGATCCGGGAACTCGCCCATAACCACACCGTTCTCTTAAGCACCCACATCCTGCCGGAGGTTTCGATGCTCTGCCAGCGGGTGCTCATCATTCACAACGGCCGCCTGGTGGCGCAGGACACCATGGAGAATCTCATGGGTCCCGAAGATGGCGTCGTACGGCTTGAGGTGGACGCGCGCGGGCCGCGCGAGCAGGTGGAGAGCCTGCTCAGCGAACTCGACGGCGTCCAACGCGTCAAGCTCGATGGCGCGGGACCATCCTTTGTTGTGGAAGCCGCGGCCGACAGTGACATCCAACCGCGGATTGCTGAAGCGGTGGTTCGGGCGGGCTATCGGCTTTGCGGCCTTCGCGAGCGCGCGCGCACCCTCGAAGATATCTTCGTGGAGGCCATCTCCGTGGATGAAGGAGTACAGGTCTAATGCGATCGATATGGGCGGTTTGCAAGCGGGAATTCATCAGTTACTTCACGACGCCTGTGGGCTTTGTTATTGTAGGGGTATACGCGTTACTGTCCGGCCTCTACTTCACGGGCAGCTTCATCATCTACTGCCGGATCACCCAAAATCCCTCCTCCTATGGGTACGACGCCATCCCCGAGATCGAAGAATGGATGCTTAGTCCGTTCCTGGTGTTGTGTGGCCAACTTCTCATGTTTATCGGCCCCCTGGTGACCATGCGGCTCTTGTCCGAGGAACGGAATAAGGGCACGATGGAGCTGTTATTGACCCATCCCCTACGGGATAGAGAGATTATCTTCGGGAAATACCTGGCCTCGCTGGCCACGTTGCTCGTGCTCATGCTCATTGTCGGGTTTCACCTCACGATTATTGGCTCCTTCACGCCCATTGAACCCGTGGTGCTCGGGCTTGGGCTCGTGACGGTCTTCTTGATGGGGGCGGCCTTCTTCAGCATGGGATTATTCGTCTCCTCGCTGGCCAACAACCAGGTCACGGCGGGGACCATGACTTTTGGCATCGCCCTGGCGTCCTGGATTTTGGGACTGATGGGCCAAGACTTGCCCGAGGCCATACCCGCGCCCGACACATGGCCGGCGGGCTTGGTCAACGCGGCGGAGATGGTCTACGGGATCTTCCGTGAGCTGGTCGTTTCACTGCCGTTGGACGCCCACGCCCGCGACTTGGCCGAGGGCATCATTCATCCGCACGACATCGCTTATTACCTGCTCTTCACGAGCTTTTTTCTCTTCCTGACGTTCCGGACGCTTGAATCCCGGAAATGGAGGGCGTAGTACATGACTTGGGCTCGCCGAATTACCGGCATCGCCGCGCTTGTGGGGATCGCCGCTGGAATCAATTTTCTCGCCGTGCAAGAGGACATCTTCTCGCCGGTGGTCGTGGTCCCATTCCTTGTGGGCGTAGCGGCTGGCATTGCCTGGGTAGCGCTGGTGTTGACGGATATCGCCCGCACCGCGTCCCAGCAACGCACGCTGTACGGCTTGAACACGGTGATCGCATCGGTGGTCTTTCTCGCCATCTGCATCACGTTGTATGCGTTCGCCCGGCAATGGGACGTCTATGCCGATTTGACCCAGGAAGGCCGCCGGGAACTCTCCCCCATCACGGTTCAGGTCTTGCAGAACCTGGACGAGGAGGTGGACGTACTTTGCTTTTTCCTGGCCACGGATGACCGCTTGGTCGATATGGGCCGCTCCAATACCCGCCGATTCTTGGATCGGCTTGAGGCCCACACCGATCATTTGAACGTGGAATTCCTGGACCCTCAAGTGGATCGCGCCCGGCTCCAGGGGGTTGGGCTCCAGCAGGTACCCCCGCAAGGCGCCATCGTTGTCCGGCGCGGCAACCGGCAGCGGGTACTCAATCTGGACAGCGCCAACGCCCGCGTGCGGGAACGGGATTTCACCAACGCCATGATCAACGTCGTCCGTGACCGAAGGCCTAAGCTGTACTTCCTTACGGGCATGGACGAACGGGACATCATGGACCAAAGCGAACGCGGGTTTTCGGCGTTGCGCGTCATGCTCGAAGGTGAAGGCTACGAGGTCGAACAGCTCGAACTGGACCTGATGGCGCCGGAAATCCCCGACGATGCAGAGGTGATTGTGATTAATGGACCCCGGCGCGACCTGAATGCGCGGTATGTTGATCCGCTTCGAAACTACGTCGAACAGGGAGGCCGCGTCCTGGTCATGCTGGATCCCTGGCAACGGCCGCCCACAGCCATGGGCCAAGAGGAACGGCTTCGGCCGTGGCTGGCGGACCAGTTTGGCATTCAGCTCGGCGAAGGGCTCGTCTTCTCCGAGGACAGCCAGACCCAAATACTGTTGAGTCACGACAGCACCCCCTTCACCACGGCGCAAGACACCGGCGGACAGTTCATGGGCTGCTACAACTATGAGCACGACATTACTCGCGGATTCAACCAACAGATGATCTTCGTGCTCGCCCGCCCCACCTATCCCACACCGCACCGCCCCGACCGGGTGACACGGAGCGAACTCATCCGCACGCCGCCGAACTTCTGGGGCGAGCAGGACGTCTCCCTCGTACTCGAAACGGGCCAGGCCACGATGGAGTCGGACGACCGCGAGGGTCCTGTCACTCTGGCCATGGCGGCGACACGGCAAACGGACATCGAAATCGGCGACACGGGTCAAACGCGTGACGCGCGGGCGGTCGTCATCGGCTCAACGGAGTTCGCCTCCAACGCCATGCTGCGTCAAATCACGAGCCATCAAAACTTCATCCTCAACACCATGGCGTGGCTCACCGAAAGCGAGGAACTCATCGCCATGCGCCCCGCGGCATCCAGGGCCGAGGCTATCATCCTAACCTCCGAGCAAGAGCAATTCATCGCTTGGCTGGCGACCCTGGGGCTGCTACAAATCTGCGTGGCGGCGGGTGTCGTAACCTATCTCGTGCGAAGGAAGTATCAATGAACTTGAAGACCACGCTTACGTTGTTGGCCGTCCTGGGGCTCCTTCTGGGCGGCTACTGGTTGATGTCCTACACGGAACAGGAAGCCCAACGGCGCGACCACGAAGCTCGCCGGGTGCTCCCTTACCCGCCCGAATCCTTCGAGCGAATCACTATTCACCAGGCCGGCGGCGCGCCGGTGACCGGCGTCCGGGAGAGCGAAGCCGAATGGCGTATCGTGGAGCCTCGTGAAATCGATGCGGCCCATCGCGCCTGGAACCGGGTGGCCCATGGTTTGTCCCAGCTCACCAATCAACGCACGATTGCGGAGACGGTGGAAGAGCCCGAAATGTATGGGCTCGAGGAACCAGAGATCACCGTGCGGGCCACAATGGAAGACGGCGATTCCCGCGAGTTCCGCTTCGGGCAGATGGAGCCCACGCAGACGATGCGGTACGTTGAGGGACCAGATGGCGCTGTGTTCCTTACGCAACAAGAGTTCTTCCAAGAATTTGATCGCGAACTTCTTGACCTCCGGGACCGGTTCTTGATTACCGC
This sequence comes from Candidatus Hydrogenedentota bacterium, assembly GCA_046497285.1. Classification (GTDB taxonomy): domain Bacteria; phylum Hydrogenedentota; class Hydrogenedentia; order Hydrogenedentales; family SLHB01; genus SKRY01. Next base: position 3,129 of record JAWOFY010000272.1, on the reverse strand, counting down.
CGACGACAACGAGACCGTCACGCGGGTGGAATTCGCGCGCATTCGCCCCGAAGAGACCGGCGCGCTTGTCTTTGAGAAGGAAGACGGCGACTGGTTCATTCGTGAACCTTTCGAGGCCCTCGCTCACAACGAGATGGTGGAGCGCATGGTGGAGGACATTGTCTACGGCGTAGGGGATCGGTTCATTGACGAGCCTCAGGATTACGCCGATTACGGACTGGACCCCCCTGGGGCCCAACTTACCGTAAAAACCGAGAGCAAACCTGAGGGACAAACCCTCTATTTGGGCTCGTTCACGGTGGGCGATGCCGACGTCGGCGAAGACGAGCAGGGCGGTATTTACGTGCGGCGCGCGGACCGCGATAATGTCATCGTCGCGAGCGCGGCCTTGTTGAATTCTCTGCCCGATCACCCCGATCAGTTCCGGCAACGGGAATTGGTGACGCGGAGCGCGCAGGACATACGGCGCCTCACCTATTCCCGGGAAGATCATCATTTCGTCCTTGAACAAGACGAGGATGCCGGCTGGACCGTCGCCGAGCCCGACTTGGAAGACGAGGATCAAGCCGCCATTTCCAATTTCATCCGGGCGCTCATGATGCTTGAAGGCGGCCGCCATCTGGACGAAGAGGCGGGGAACATCGAATTCAGTGATCCCGAGATCGAGATCGAGATTGAATACGCCGACGGTTCCCAGCCTCATCCCATCCAGTTGGGGGTAGCCCGCGTGAACGAAGAGGAACAACGGTACGCCATCCAGGATTCTGGCGCGGCGTTCGCCATCAGCGAGGAGGCCACGGCGCTGGTTCGGCTGGATCCCTTCGATTTCCGGCGGGGCGAATTGCTGCCGTTCAGTATCGGCGAGGCCACGGCCGTGGACTTGTCCTTCGAGGGAACGGATTACCACTTTGCCCACGATGGCGAGGCCTGGACCGTCGAGGAGCCAACCGGCATGCGCCTGGAAACCCAGGGTGACATGATGGCGCTCCTTGAAGCCTTACACGAGACCACCGCCGTGGGGATGGAGCAGTCCGAAATCCCAGTGGACCTTACCCCCTACGGGCTGGACCTGCCCCTCATGCGAGTCAGCGTGACGGCGGATGGGAAGACGGTAGGGCCCCTTGAAGTCGGCAATCCCGCGGACGACAACCCCCAACACCGCTTCGCCCTCGCTGCGGACCGATCCCAGCTGCTTCGCATTTCTCAGTCCCTCGTAAACGACACTCGGGAGGCCCTTCGCGGCGTGGTGGAAGACGACTAACGCTTTGGAGGCTTTTCCCTTTGCGCGACAAGAGCGCACGCAAAGGCGCTAAGCCCCAAAAAGACATCCCCCTAATTCCCTTCGGGGAACCACTCATGCGCCGGCATCTTGCCGGCGCATGAGCCGCCTGAAAGGCGGCTCTACCCTACTCCCTTTGGAAGGGGTAGGGGAATGTATTCCAAATGATCGGGGGCGGACTCGGCGATTCGCTGCCTCTCCCCCCACTCCCGCCGCGCAATGTTATCCTCAACGCCTTCCGCGGCGTTGTATACCCCAAAGGCTTCCACCCCAAGGGGAGCGGGTGGAGGTGTTTTGGGGAACGCAGGGAACCCCGGCGCGCACACGGAGACGCCAGCGGGTTCAAAGCACAACCGTTAGGAGTGAAACGCCAACCTATGTCGAGTTCTCTTGATGTAAAACGGATAACACTGTTTCTTCTCGTAACATTCGGAGCTGCATGGCTCATCATGATCGGGGCGCGCGTGTCGGGGTTGTTGCCCACCGTTCCCCAGGGGACGGGGCATCTAGCCGTTTTGCTGGCCGTCCTTTACACGCCCCTCTTGGCCCGATACATCTGCCTCCGCAGCGAGGGCCAACCCGTTTGGGCCGCCGGGCGGGTGTGGCCCATTCCCCACAAACCGGCCCTCATCGCCATCCTGGGGGTTCCCGCGCTGTTCGCGTTAATGTATGCGGTCAGCAGCGCATTAGGCGAAGGAGCGCCGCAATGGGGTATTCCAGTCCTTATGCGACAACTACCCAGCGCCGAGGAACTAGGCATCGACCAATCCTTTCCCGCCGGTTTCTTCTTGATCGTCGGCTTTATTCTAAGCATCGTGTTGGGGCCTACCCTTTACGCGTTGGCGTGGTTCGGTAACGAACTCGGCTGGCGGGACTATCTCCTGCCGCGCCTCATGCCCATGGGGAAAGCGCCCGCCTACGCGCTGGGAGGCGCGCTTTGGGGCGTCTGGCTGTCTCCCATCGTGTGGCTGGGTTACGTGACGCCCGATCAACGCTTTATGGGGGTCGGCCTGCTCATTCTTACCGCAATCCTGCTCGCTTTCGCGTTGGGCGAATTGTGGCGCCGCACCCAGCATCCTGGGCTGGTCGCCGTAGCCATGGGCTGTTTCTTCGGGCAGATTCAAGGGATGTGGTTCTATCTTTATCCCGAGCCCAATCTCCCCTGGCAAGGCCCCTTCGGGTTGATCGCCGCCGTGTTCTGGGCCTTGACGGCCTTCGCGCTGTTCCTATTGCCGGAATCCTACCAGCTTCAGCCCGCGCCCGCCGTGGCGGCACAGTCGGAGCGCCCCTCCCCTGCGCCTGCCGAATCCGGCAAGTGACACGCCGGACCCCCCAAGCCCAAGTGGCTCCATATCAAGCAATTACTAACACACAGAACGTAGGCGGAGAGTGGGTTGAGCAGCCGTCTCCGCCTACCTGGCGCGTCTACTGATGAGACAAGGGGCAATGCCCTCTTTGTGAATTTTGGGGTGTCAGCGAAATCCTTCGATGGCGGAGGAGAGGCGGTCGACACAGGCTTCGCCTTCAGCGATAGCCTCGCGGGCGCGGTCGAATTCGAGTAGGCCGATGTGGTCTAGGCGCGGCGCGATGACGAGGTCGGGCGGATCGCCGGCCATGCGGCTGCGCATGATGCGATCCTGCATGATGTTCAGCGAACTCGCGAGCACCTGCATAAGACCAGGGCTATCCTCGGGCTCGGTTTCCAGCGCGGGCAAAGGCAGCCACGCGGCGTGGTCTCGCATGTTGCTCATCAGGCGGTCGAACCAGGTGGGGTCGCCCTCTGATGTGGCCGGCCGGCCGCCGCTCTGCCGCGGGAAAGACCGCCTGATGAGCAACATGCGAGACCACGC
>JAWOFY010000017.1:0-5821 GCA_046497285.1 Candidatus Hydrogenedentota bacterium | reverse complement strand
GACTCATTTGCGGCCGCGTTTCAGGGTCTAAGGAGAGCCGCGCGAGAATGCCTTGCGTAAACCAATGTAGCATAACCGCTATCCTTCGGCGTTTACCGCACGCACCAAGACGATTCCAACATTATGAAACCCCATGAACTCGAAGCCAAGAACCTGGCCTACGCCTATGCAACGGGCCGGGAAGTGTTTACCGGCGTCAACGCCACGTTTCGCGGCGGAGAAATCGCAGGGATTGTCGGGCCGAACGGCTCCGGCAAGAGCACCCTCCTGCGCGTTCTGACCGGGATGCTTCCCCCGTTGCGCGGCCAAGTCCTCGTGGATGGCCGGCCCGCCAACAAGGTCCCGGCCCGGGAGCGGGCGCGCATCCTCGCGTTCTTGCCTCAATCCGTTGACCCCGTTTTCGCGCTTACCGCCTTTGAGGTTGTCTGTCTGGGGCGCTATCCGCATGTGAGTCCCTTGAGCGGATTGGGTTCGCGCGATCTCGAGGTGGCGGAGCGATGCTTGCAAGACACGGAAACCACGCACTTGCGCGACCGCGACTTCTTCACCCTGTCGGGCGGGGAACGGCAGCGGGTTCTCATTGCCAGCATTCTCGCCCAGGAACCCGCCATGTTGCTCCTCGACGAGCCGACCTCCGCCCTGGATATTCATCATCAGATCGAGGTTTTCACCTTGCTGGAGCGTCTCGCGGACGACGGCTACGGCGTGGCGGTGGTGACGCACGACCTAAACTTGGCGGCCCGGTTTTGCGCCCGGCTCCTCTTGCTCGGTCCCGAAGCCGAACTGGCGGCGGTTGGCGCGCCCGACAGCGTCTTACGGGAATCGGTGCTGACAAAGGCTTACGGCAGCCGCATCCGTGTCTGCGACCATCCCATCACGCATACCCCCTTGGTGACGGCCGAACTCCCGGATGAGGAGGGACTTTGAAGCCATCGCCATTCCAGTGGATTCTCGTAACGGGCTTGCTGACGCTCAGCGCGGGACTGGTCCTGGCCAGCTTGGCCCTCGGCGCGGAACCCATCAGCCTACGGCAAGCGTTCCTCGAATGGCGGGCGGGCCTGAGTTACGCCGATGCCCCCAGCCTCAGCATCGTCTTGCAACAGCGGCTGCCCCGCACCCTGGCCGCGCTCATCGCGGGCAGTGGCCTCGCCCTCGCGGGGTGCGCATTTCAGGCGCTGCTCCGGAATCCCCTCGCTACCCCCTACACGCTCGGCGTAGCGAGCTGGGGCGCGCTCGGCGCGTGGATCGGCACGATCATCGTTCAAGGCTACGGCGTCCAGTTGTACTTCGTTGGCCTGCCCCCCGTGCAGGTCTTCGCTTTTCTTTTCGCCCTGTTTGATGTGATGCTGATCTACCTGCTGGCCGTGGGCCGGGCGCGGATGGCCCCCACCGTACTGCTCCTCGCCGGCGTGACCATGGGCATGCTCGCAAACTCCGGCATCATGCTTATGCGCTACCTCGCCGACCCCGAGCGCCTCGTCGTCATGGACCGCTGGCTCATGGGCGGCGTCGACGTTCTCGGGTATCAGCCGGTGCTAACCCTCTCCATCGGCGTGCTCCCCTGCATGATGGTCCTTTTGTCGCAAAGCGGCAAGTTCGACCAACTCGGATTTGGGGAGGAACTGGCGGCGGGGCGGGGCGTGAACGTGCGGCGCCTGCAATTGACCACATTTCTGGTGGGATCGCTGCTTACGGCCATCATCGTGTCCGAGGTCGGTCCCATCGGCTTCGTGGGGCTCATTGTGCCGCACGCGATACGCGGCGTGGTGGGCGCCCGCCATCGGCTGTTGATGCCGTTAAGCCTCGTGGCGGGCGGCGCGTTCCTGTGCTTCTGCGACATCATCGCCCGCCAAGCCATGCCGGGCGAAACCCCCATCGGGATTATCACCACCCTCATCGGTGGCCCGATGTTCATCTACCTGCTCGTAAGCCGCCGCTTCTCCGGCTGGCGGTAACGGCCGCGCGGAAGGCTTTATGTTTATTTTGGCGTGCAGGCGGCAGTGAGCCCGCACGTCCCTAAAGGAAGGCCACGTCACCGGCGCCCCCCCGGGTTCAAAGTTCGCCGATGCTAGTTCGGTTCTCCCCCTCACGAACCTAAGCCCCCTTCCCCACCGCCGTTTCCACCTCGATCTCGAAGAGCAGTTCATCGCGGCAGACGTCCGCGTGCAGGCAGGCGGCGGGCAAGTCTGTTATGCCGGTCTGGTCACAGTAGGCGCGAAACAGATCGAGATGTCTCATGTCCTTGAAATAGGCGATGGCGCGGGTGGAATCGGCCCAGCTCATTTCGCGCGAAGCGAGGATCGCGCTGATTACCTCCATGGTCCGCGCGATCTGGGCCTCGGGGTCGTCCAGGTGGATGCTCTCACCGTCTGAGGCGATGGAGGCGGTGCCCGAGACGTACAACTCCCGGCACTCAGGCGTGTCGATCTCTACGGCGCGGCTGAACGAGCTTTTGTAGTCTATGGCTGGACATTGCAGGGGCGACGCCACGGGGAAAATGCGGATTCGGTCCGTCTTGGGTTTGATGGCCAGGGCATCGCCGATCAGGGCCATGCCGGCGCGATTGGCCGCTCCAATGCCCGTGCTGGCGGGAACCATGTGGTCAAACACGCCGCGTTCCTCAAAGAATCCAGTGCGAACCTCGTTGAAAGCGTCGTACCAGTCGAGCAGCTGATCGAGGTACAGCCAGGTTCGGACCGTGTGCCGGAACTCCATGCCCGCCAATGTTAGCGCGGTCTCCATATTCTCGAAGAACTGCTGGGCCTGCGTGGCGCGGGAGGCGCTGGCGTCTCCCGGCAACACGCCGCCGAGCTGACAGTACAGGGCATCCTCGTCTTCATACACCATACCCACGGTGCGTCCGTCCATCCGCAGAGGACATACCGGCGCGCCGGCGATCACGATGGCTTGGCACGCCGCCGGGCTGCGTCCGTTGCAGGGATCGCCCCGCAGCCAAGTCAACGGCCATTGCACTCGCGCGAGAGCCGAATCATTGACCTCCGGCCGTTCGCTGCCGCCCAGCACCATCTGCGACACGATGGCCCCCTCCAAGTCGTTGGCCGACGAGGCCAGCCGGTCAAACAGGGCCGGCGACGGATCGCCGGGCGGTATACTAAGCAGGTGCTTGGCGAAGACCTTCCGGCGGAGGCTCGTCCGCACCATGTCTTTGCCAATGGAACGCGATACGGTGCGCTGCATGGAGAACCCCTTCTGGATATTATGCGCTGCCCGGACGTTAAAGTGAAAGCATGTATTCGGCGAGATCCTCCAATTCACTGGAGGTAAGGTCCGTGGTCGCGCCGTGCCGGTCATCCGCATTGAACTCCGTGAGCACGTCCATCAAGGCCTCGGCGCGCCCGTCGTACAGGTAGGGAGCGCTCCGCCAGACCTCGTTGAGCAACGGCGTGACGAATTCACGAAGGCCTTGCTCATCCGGTCCCGTACCCGCGTCGTGCAGTTGACCGTCGGTATAGTAGGCGCCCGAATGGCACTGCGCGCAATTGGCCTGCGCAAAAATCTCCTTGCCCCGGCGCGCCGCCGAACTAAGTTCGCCCTCCACCAAGCGCGGACTGGGTACGGGTTGAAGCGCACTCAGGTAGGCGTCCACTGGGTCGGCCATTTCATCCGACGCTTCGACAAACTGGATATGACGGAAGCCGGCCCGCACTGCGGTCTCGGCCTGGTCACGAATGCCCGTAATCATGACGGGGGGTGTCTCGTGCGACAGCAGTAGGCTTTTCGTGTTTTTGGGGTTGCCGATGCCGTCGTTAAGCAGATCCCAGTTCAGGGCATCGGCGCGCGCGTCGGGGTGACAACTCGCGCAACTCTGCCATTTTTGAAAGCAGAGTTCCGCGTCATAAAAAGCTTTCTCTCCTTCGCGAACCTCGGAGAGTTCGGCTTGTTCGCCTAAGAGGATTTGCTCAACCGAAGGAGCCGCGTCCCCGCTCAAATCAACCACGGCCAAACTATCGGTGAAATACTCGGCGACGGCCACCGAATTATCCGCAATGGCCACACCGCGCGGGCCGTTCCCCGGCAACGAGATGCGTTCGCGCAGATCAACAAGAAACGCCAAATCGTTCGGAATACTTTCCAGATTGCGGGATACTTCACTAACCTGTTCGCCGTTGGCCACGCGATCGATCTTGCCGTGCAGGCCCTGCCGGTCGATGCGGCTTAGCTCATGCGTGCCCGAGTGGGCCACCACAATGGATTGGCCGCCGTCCGCACAGGCGACGCCCCACGGATTCGCCGCGCCCAGGTCCACATCGTCCAACAGCACCGTCGTAAGCCACTCGCGTTTTTCGAGATCGATGATGCTGAGTGCGCTGGTGTTCATCCAGCCCCGTTCCAGTTGGGTGGTCGGTAGATGGAAACGGCCCAGGGTATGCGTCACGTACGCGAACTGTCCATCCGGGGAAATGCACACATCGCGCGCGCCGGTCGAACCGTTGGGCAGGGTTACGGACGCGGCGATCTCCAACGACGCTGTATCGATCAGATCCACCTTGGCGGCGACGTGGCTGCTATTCGAGGGTTGGGCGGGCAGATGATTCGCTACCACAAGCATCCCATCCCCGGGCGTGAGCGCGGCTGCAATGGGTTCGCGATCAGTTTGCACATCACCCCGCAGTTCGCGGGTTTCCAAGTCGTAGGCCGCCACTTCGTTGTTGAAGCGGTTGCACACGTACAGGGTCTCGCCGGCGGAAGACGCCACCGGCGCAACCGGGGTATGGCCGGCGGATAACGTGAACGCAATCTCGCCGCTATCGGGATCAACGGCGTCGATCCGTCCCTCATCCAGTCCGGAGGCGACGTATAGCAGGTTCCCATCGGCGGCAAGCGCGACGCCCGACGGAGCCTGGTCAAGGGGGGTTGACCACAGCGCCTCACCCGAAGCCCTGTCGAGCGCTTCCACGCGGCGTCCCGTATGGTGGACCACATAGACCACATCCCCATCCGGGTTCATAGCCGCCGCTAAGGGCGAGTCGTAGGTATACTCCTCGGTCAGCGGAAGCCCTTCCACGCTCAGAGCCGGGGCTTCATCCCTTTCGGGTTCTTCGTCTTCCGGCGAACCCAACGCGGTCCCCACAGCGCCACCCAAGGCCACGATGCCGCCCAAAACCAAAACCATAAACACAATGGCGGCGGATCCATTGAACAAAGAACGTTGACCGGACCTCTTCCAGATCTGTTTCATGACATAAACTCCAGTTGGTGTTGTATTGAAAACCAATTCCTGTATCTTTACCTATCTTAACGACGACCCCAACCTCGCACATGAGCCGGCCTTTGCCGCAAATCGTTATGCGCAAACTACGCATGGGCCACACACGAACAACGATGTTCCCTGTAACGTCGCACCTCACCTTCATCCCCGCGAAAGCGGGGATCCAAATCCCGAGAGTAGCACACGCCCTGTAGATCCCCGCTTTCGCGGGGATGACGAGGGGCGGGCGGGATTACCCACAATTTTTGGAATAGAACAAATACTAGTCCTCTTCTGTGCGGGTCAATCTCGGCGCGGTGTGTTTGCTTTCGCGAATATCCCGAAGCAGCGTGCGGAGTTCGGCGGCCTTCCCGGGTTCTTCGCTGACTAGATTTTCCCGCTGGCCAAGGTCGTCACCGATGTTGTTGAGCCAGTCATCATGGGGATTTGGGGCGTAACCACGCCAGTCCGGCAGCTCCGGGTCGAGCACGGTTCCGGGCCAGGACTCCACCCGGTAGCGGGTCCGGCTGGTGACCGGGTCGGCCGCCAGCAGCCGGAAGTCCCGGCCGATGCCGACGTCGTCCTCCCGGGGCACGGCGAAGTCGAGGGCGA
>JAWOFY010000268.1:0-4934 GCA_046497285.1 Candidatus Hydrogenedentota bacterium | reverse complement strand
CACCGCGGAGATGAACAAGGTGGGCGACGGCGCCAAAGGCGCAACGCGGTACGAGGGGCACATCCCCTGCGAAAAGACCGGTCAACAAGGGTTTATGGTTCGCGTGGTTCCCAGCCACCCTGACTTGGCCACTAAACATGAAACCCGGCTGATTACCTGGGGCTGAGCTACGGCTTCCTTGCACGTGAAGGAATGAATAAACCCTCTTTGACAGCGTCTACTGCAGTAGAAAGGTCAGGAAGTGGCGCTCTTGCAGGGGCTGTACGGGGGAGGCTGCTTTCGTACAAAATCAGGGGAACCGATCCAGCCAGAGAGTCTATTGACAGAAACTGAAAATTTCTCTTGCATTGTCCAATGATTTCTGGCAAACTAGGGCTGGTAAGTGGGAGAAGATGTGAGGGATTTCCCTTGCATTGGACTTGCTTTTGGGATATACTGCGGTCGGCTAGGGGAGTAGATCCCTGGCCTCGGACGCTTGGAAATGGAAGGTCCAGTGGCCGTGTTTAGTTAAGTCAAGTTACCACCATCGGCAGCGGCGCTCTAATCTGGCAGCGGAAGGAGGGATGAAGAAAGCCAGGATGCAAGGTATCTGCCCGAGAGCCGTTGACATTCACGATGTGTATCATAGATGGCGAGACCTACTCGCCACAACAGCATTGCGGCAAGCTGCTTAGGTTTGTTGGGACAAATGCTGGGATGATCGAGCGGATAAAGGGTCCGCTCCAACCTCAATAGAGCGTAAGGAGATAACGTGTTATGCGTAAAACTTTGATTGGCATAGCGGCGGTCGCGGCGATTGCGTTCACCACCGTGGCTCACGCCGAATTGCAAAACGTGACGATCGACGGATCGATTCAGATCCGCGGTAACTACTATGGGAACTTGGAACGTGATCCGTTTGGCGACGGCGCGGAGACGGAACATATCGAGCAGCGCACGCGTCTAGGCGTGAACGCGGAGTTCACGGATCAGGTCTCCAGCTACATTGAGCTGGACAACTACTACTGGTGGGATGGCCAAGGCCAACGCGCTGATTTGAGTGTTGATGTAAACCAGGCGTATGTGCAGGCCGAAGAGATGTGGAACACCCCCCTGCGGATGCGCATCGGCCGGCAAGAGCTGCAGTTCGGAAGCAGCTGGCTGGTTGGCGCGAACGAGTCGGCGCCTGCGTTCACCGGACTGTCGTTCGACGCCATCCGGGCGACGTACGCCACGGACCAGATCTCGGTGGACGTCTTCGGGGCCGAGCTGTTCGAAAACAGCACCTTCGGCGGCGTCTATGGCAGCTACATTGGTCAGCCCGATATGACCTTCGACGCGTACTGGTTGTGGCATCGCGATTCCCCTCGCTATGTCGACGAGTTGGACACCCATACGTTCGGCCTCCGCGGAGCTGGTGATGTAGAAGGACTCGATTATGAAGGCGAAGTCGCGTTCCAGACGGGGGACTCCCCGCGAGCGGCTCGACTTCGAGATGAAGACTACTGGGCGGCGAACGCGGAAGTAGGTTACACCTTTGATACGCCGAACAACCCGCGCATCTTCCTGGGCGGCGCGTGGTTCGAGGGCAAAGACACGTATAAGCCGACGATCTTCGACCGGCTGAATCCCTTCCACACGCCGGTTGTAATCACGAGCTTCAATCGCCTGTACAGTGATGTCTACTACAGCGAGTTCTTCGGACGCGACCTCAACAACGTTATTCTCGGTCGCGGCGGCGCCAGCATTCAGCCCACGGAAGAGACCGAGGTGGAGCTTCTCGTCACCTATTTGCGGAACGACGAGGTTCCAAGCGGAGTGGAGAAGGAGCTTGGTTGGGAAGTGGGCCTGTATGGCACCTATAACTACACCGAGGATCTGCAGTTCTCCGCTGGCTGGGCGCACCTCTTCGCGAAAAAGGACGGCGTGGGATGGCGTGGAGCCCGTGGAGACACGACAATCGAATATGACGAAGATCCCGATTACGTGTTCGTGGAGACCCGCCTGTCCTTCTAACCTGGCTACAGGTTAAACGGATAGGGCTTTCTTCGCGAAAGCTAGGCTAACCATTCACACCCCCGCGGCGGCTTTTGAAGCCCTCGTGGGGGTGTTCTCTGTCGTCCCCTTGAGGCGGCCGCGCCCTCCCCATTAACCTTTCGAGACCGAGGCTCAGCGCCAGCCAACAGACCGAGGCGCGTTCGTTTACTCATTGAACCTGCGCAACGGGGCGCGCGTCCCGCCGATTGAAGGAAAGCCCTTGCATTGGTTGTGGTTTCGGGATATACTGCCGCCGGCTTGGGACAAACGCCCGCCGGTCCGGCGGACGGGGTAAGAGCACCCATTGAGCCTACGTCAAGGTATTTCCATCGGCAGCGGCGCTCCAATCTGGCGACGGAAGGGGGAATTTAGAAAGCCACGGCGCGACCTACCTGCCCGAGGGCCGTTCGCACGCGATGTTGCTCCACGAATAACGACGTATATCTGGCACACAGCATGGTGGAAAGCTGTTTATGTATGCTGACGCCGATGCTGAGATGACTGGGGGATGACAGTACGCTTTACCAATATCGGTGAGCGTTAGGAGGCAATGCATAATGCGGAAAACTTTGGTTGGGATGGCGGCGGTCATGGCGTTCACCACCATGGCTCACGCCGAATTGCAGAATGTCACTATCGACGGATCGATTCAGATCCGGGGCAACTACTACAAGAATGTCGGTCGCGATCCGCGTGGCGACGGCGCCGAGACGGAAAATGTCGAGCAACGCACCCGTCTGGGCGTGAACGCCGAGTTTACGGATCAGGTCTCTAGCTACATTGAGCTGGATAATTACTACTGGTGGGACGGCCAACGTTCCGACCTGAGTGTTGACATCTATCAGGCGTACGTGCAGGCCGACGAGATGTGGAACGCCCCGCTGCGGATGCGGATCGGCCGGCAGGAGATGCCGTTCGGCAATAGCTGGCTGGTTGGCGCCACCAGAACGGCGCCTGGCTTCTTCGGCCTGGCCTTTGACGCAGTGCGGGCGACCTATGCCACCGATCAGATTTCGGTGGATGCCTTCGTGGCCGAACTCTTCGACAATAGCACGTTCAGTGGCGTCTACGGCAGCTATATTGGTCAGCCCGATATGACCTTCGACGCCTACTGGCTTTGGGATCGCCGATCCCCACGGTATGTAGACGATTTCAACACGCATACCTTCGGTCTCCGCGGAGCCGGAAAGGTTGAACGGTTCGATTTTGAGGGTGAACTCGCATGGCAGACAGCGGACGCTCCCCTTGACGATTACTGGGCCGGCAATGCGGAAGTGGGCTACACCTTTGATACCCCAATCAACCCCCGGGTCTATCTGGGCGCCGCTTGGTTCGAAGGGAAAGACACGTACCGGCCGACCATCTTCGACCGGCTGAACCCCTTCTTTACGCCAGTGCAGATCACGAGCTTCAATCGCTTGTACACGGACGTGCCCTACAGCAGGCTCTTGCCCCGGGATGTCACCAACGTCCGGGTGGCCCGCGGGGGCGGCAGCATAAAGCCGACGGAAGATACCCTGGTCCAACTCATGGTGGGTTACTTCCAAAGCGATGAAGCCCCTACCGGCTTCAGCAAGGACTTGGGCTGGGAGGCCGAATTGTTCGGCGTCTATCACTACACCGAAGACCTTCGGTTTACCCTTGGTTGCGCGCACTTCTTTACGCAGAGCGGCATGATGGGCCGGCCTGACGCCCTCATTGAGGGTGACAGCGACGCCAACTACGTCTACGTGGAGACGCGCCTCTCCTTTTGACCAGGCGGCAGGCCAAGGGATGCGGTCTTTTCTTCGGAAGCGACGCGCCCATCCAATCCATTTCGCGTCCTCGCAGCAGCCTTAGGCCACTGCGGGGACGCGCCGTTTTTTGCCTCCGCGCCCCTCATGCCGCCAGGCCTTCCCGGACCGTTTGACAAGCGGTCAGGAATGGGCGGCAGGCAGTTTTCTGTTATCATTTAGTGGGTTAGTTAGGAGACCACCATATGAAGTACTATAAGAGCAGTCAGCCGATGCCCGGCAAGGGGCTTGGCTACACGTATTACGAGTGTGACGAAGCCGACAATGTCAATCGCTACGTCACGTTCATCCCCGCCACAGGGGAAACCAAGCGCGTGGCGGATCCCGTGGTGAAAAAACTTTACCATCCGGAATCCCTCATGGACGCCACGGAAGAAGAATTCCGCCGGCATTGGCCCGACAACGTGGAGGCAGGCGCGAACACGCAAGGGCCCGGCCCGGCCGCTGGCGCCTCCGGGGGCGCAGCGACAGACGCGTGGGGCTATATCAATCCCGAAATGACCGTGGCCGAGGCCATGAGCCTACATCCCCGCGCGGGAGAAGTGTTCGCCGCGTTTAATCTTGGGGCATGCGGCTATTGCGGCATCAGCGGTTACGAAACGATCGGGCAGGTGTGCGCCGTGTACGGGGTGGACGTGAATATGCTGATCGAAGTGCTGGAAGAATTGATCGCGCAGGAAGAGGCCGGAAAAAGCGAAGAAACTCCGTAACTGCTGGAGGCGCCATCTGCGGGGATACTAGACCTCAATGGCGGGATAAAGATTAGTTGCCCGCGCCAAGCTGGAAACCCCGATGCCGGGATAGGGACGTTGCGCCACGAAACAACATCCCCTTGATCCTTTATACCTCCTTACCCGGCGGCTTGGGGGAAACGCCAATCGCCGGATACGAATTCGCAAGAACCATAACGCCGCCTTCCGTGCGGCTCATCAATGCCGGCGAGACGCCGGCGGTACGTCCTCACCCATTGGGTGAGGATAACGTTGTTTTTCTGGCGCTACCACCGTTGTCCCAAACATACCAGAAATAATTTTTCTGGAAATAAGTTGAATCGAGGTGAAGATGGTGTGAGTTATTTGAAATTATTCAAATCTGAATTGAATTCAGAAAATGAATGGACTAAGC
>JAWOFY010000350.1:0-10988 GCA_046497285.1 Candidatus Hydrogenedentota bacterium | reverse complement strand
CGAGCAGCAGGACGCAATGGGGCGTATTGCGAATCTCATCCGTCAGCAGCCCGCCTTGGTCAAAACCCACGTATCCGGGCGGAGCGCCGATGAGCCGGGCCACGGCGTGTTTCTCCATGTACTCGCTCATGTCGTAGCGGGCGAAATGCACCCCCATGTTCGCCGCGAGCTGGCGCGCCACCTCGGTCTTGCCGACGCCGGTCGGACCGGTGAACAGAAAGGACCCCACCGGCCGGTGTTGCGGCGCGAGGCCCGCGCGGCTGCGTTTAATGGACTTGGCCACGGCCCGGATAGCCTCATCTTGCCCGAAGACAACTTCTTTCAGGTCTTCCTCAATGTGTCCCAGGCGTTCCCTATCCGTGGCGGAGACGCTTCGGGCGGGAATGCGGGCGATATCCGCCACGATCCGCTCGATGTCGCGTGGCCGGATGGTCTTGCGCGTCTTGCCCGGCAGCAGCCGGATGCTCGCCGCCGCCTCGTCGATGACGTCCACGGCCTTATCGGGCAGAAACCGGTCGTTGATGTACTTTGAGGAGAGTTCCGCCGCCGCCTCCAATGCGGTGTCGGTATAGCGAATGCCGTGATGTCTCTCGTAATGGCTCTTGAGTCCGCGCAAGATTTGGACGGTCTCTTCAAGGCTCGGCTCGGTAATCTCTATCATCTGAAACCGGCGGGATAGGGGCCGGTCTTTCTCGAAGTGTTTCTTGTATTCGTCATGGGTGGTGGAACCGACGCAACGCAGTTCGCCCGACGCGAGCACCGGTTTGAGGATGTTGCTCGCGTCCATGGAGCTGTCGGCCGTGGCGCCGGCGCCGACCACGGTGTGAATCTCGTCAATGAACAGGATGGCGTTAGGGCGTTGGGTGACCGCCTTGATGACGCCCTTGAGCCGTTGCTCGAAATCGCCCCGGTACTTCGTGCCCGCCAATAAGGCCGAAAGGTCGAGGATGAGGATCTCAGCGTCCCTGAGAAATTCTGGCACGCGGCCTTCATGCACCCGCAGCGCCAAACCTTCCACCATCGCCGTCTTACCCACGCCGGGCTCGCCCACGTAAACGGGATTGTTCTTCCGGCGGCGGCACAGCACCTGAATGGTCCGGCGCAGCTCATTTTCCCGCCCGATCAGCGGGTCCAGTTTACCCTCCGCCGCCTGTTGGGTCAGGTTAACCGTGAACTGAGCAAGCGGATCGGTTTCCTTCCGTGTTTTTTGGGTTTCGGAGGCCTCGTCTGACTCTCCCGGATCGTCGGCTTCTTCGGAGTCCTCCCCCTCCCCGCCGGTTTCGAGGGTGTCCGGGAAATCGTCCTGCGCGGATCCGTGGCTGATATACTCCAAAACGTCCAAGCGGGACACGCCTTCTTTGCGGAGGAAATAGGCGGCGTGGCAATCCTTCTCCTCAAACATAGCGGCAAGGATATCGCCCGCATCCACTTCTTTCTTGCCGCTGTAGTGGACGTGGGTGATGGCGCGTTGCATCAACCGCTCGAAACTCTGGGTTTGCTGAGGGACATGCTCTTCGCCCGTGGGAACGGTTTCAAGATGTTTCTCGAAGAACCCTTCCAGCGCCGCGCGCAACGCCTCGAGCCGGGCCCCGCAATTCACCAGGATGGCGCCCGCATACTTGTCCGACAGCAAGGCGAAGAGGAGATGCTCGACGCAGAAGTATTCATGCCGGCGGCGCCGGGCTTCGCGCAACGCAGCGCCCAATGTGGCTTCCAGTGACTTGCTAATCATCCTCCGAGTCCTTCATTAACCGGCGCTCCGTCCAGCTATTCCGGCTCCATGCTGCAACGCAGCGGATATCCATGCTGGCGAGCTTGGCGGTGCACCGTGGCGACCTTGGCCTCTGCGATCTCGGCGCTGTAGACGCCTGCTATCCCGGTTCCGTTTTCGTGAACGTTCAACATAATCCGCACCGCCTCATCCGCCGCTTTCCGGAATACCGTCTCCAGAATATATACCACAAAATCCATTGTTGTGTAATGATCGTTGTGAAGGAGGACCCGGTACATCTGAGGCGGCTCCAAATCGAGGTCCGTCTCTTCACGCGTCTCCTCTTGGTTTTTCATCCCGTAAACAGTCACCGGTAATCCGTACACCTCCATGCCGACACTGCGGCGTTGCCCAATGAGCGCCGTTCGCCTGTTTGTCGCGCTCTGCCTCCAGTCTATACGGGGAAACGCTAACGAAATGCCGATAGCGATCGTACCATAGAACACCTGGATATGCGGAAACGAAACAAGAAAGGCCGTGCTGCAGGGGACGATGAGAAACGGTAGGCGGTATCCTTCAGCGTAGAGGGAGAACAACCGGGATCGTGCATCGGATTCCGAAGCCAGTAAATCCCGTCCTTGGCCTTCGCGGGTGAATCGCCTTCAGAGCTTAGCCCCAGGTCGGGGCCCGGGGTTATCCGCGATTTTTCCATCCACGACGCCGAATTCTTTGGTTGTGTTCGTATAGAAACGATCCTATATAGAATCGCGCGCAACTCCAATCCAACCCGCGATCACCAGCAAACTTAGTCCTGTAATCGAAATCCAAAGGCCTACTTGCAGCGCCGGTGGGGCATACGTTAACCGAAGCTCATGTGTTCCGGCTTCGAGACAAACACCTCTGAAAATGCCATTCGCCCGAACGATTGGGACTGATTCGCCGTTGGCTTCCGCGCGCCATCCCGGATGGTATTGATCGGCGAGAACAAGCACGCCGGGAGAAGACGCCTCGACGTTCATCCTTATCTCTTCGGGTTCCCGTTGGACTATCTCAATACGGGCGCCGCCCCCTCCCCGCGTCCCGAAGCCGGCTCCATCATCGTCAGGAACTATGCGGCCGGGTTCTGCCCCAGGCAAATCCGGCTCCGATTCCAAGATGCAGCGGTCGCCCATGGGAAACGTGAGTTCGCGCATCCGCCTTATGGCCTCCTCTAAGTCTGGCTCGACTTCCCACGCCGTATACCATGTAGCCCAAGGTAATGCTTCGTCATCCACCAACACCGTAGTGAACGCATCGCCGCCCACCACCCGTAAACCGGCCAGGGCTTGAGTCCATCCTTCCTCGTTTAACGATACGTCTTCACCAACAAGAATCACACGCGCCGCTGCCTACCGGAGCAACCTCTTCACGGGCAGCAAGCCCTCCTCCCCTTCCCTTCCAATCTCGTGGTCACCCACATGGCTCCACCATGGCTCATGTTCCCGCGGGTATCCTGGGCCGGTCCCATTGACGACCCGAAGGTCCGTCAGTAAACCGATGTTCCGAGGCAGGGTAACGTCATTGGGTTCAGCCGCTACAAATACGCGGTCATCCCCTGCGTAATCCCCCGCAAGATCCGCCACCTCGTGTAAGCGGTCGCGTCTCGCCCCTCCGTCTTGAAACGGATGCAAGTAAGCGTTCACACTTGCCGCCGTCAGATCCGCGAACAGCAACACCATCCAGCATAGCCATACGCCCCGCGCCATCCAACGGCGCCGTACAAACAAAGCCGGCGCCGTCAATATGCCAAACGCGATTAAATAACCCCGAATCTGAGCGCCGGCCAGCACAAACAATCCGCCCAGCATCAATGCTACGATAACCACCGGTGGAATGAGGGAAGACAGGTGTGTGTGCGGTCCCGTCGGGATCAGCCGGTCTGCCCCCAGGGCTGTTAACACGGCCACACACAGTACTATCGGATACGCCGCCACCCACCACGGAAAGTGGTAACTCGTTTCCCCCCAAGGCGCCATGAAGGCTAACCCTGTAAGAACAAGCCCAGCGAAAAGAAAAAACCACGCGTCTTTGCCCCCCCGCCGATGAAACAAAGCCGCAGGGCTCAAAAGCAGCGGCAGGGTTCCTACGTATCCTATGCGCGGCAATGCGCCTGGACTCGCTGACAAGATCTGCGTAAGCAGATCCTGTCCTGTGGCGGGCAATTGCGCCGCGGCGCGTGCATTCCATATACTTTCCACGCCACGGCCGCCTTCCACTATCCACGAGATCGCCGGCAACCACTGGGCCGCCGCGACTACCGCCGCAACGCCCAACGCGGCCGCCATCCCGCCGGCTTTTTTTCCGAACGCCGTTTGTCCCGCTTCCCCCACAAACGTACTCACCCAAATACCGTACGGAATTGTCAAAACAAACATCGCAACCGCCCCGGCGGGCGATCCGCTTACCAAAATCAACCCCCCCGCAAGCCCCGCCAATATCCCCATACTATGCCGCCGCAACCGAACCCATTCTCGCATCGCCCAAAGCAACAATGGACTCCACACTAAAACTGCCGCCATGCCAGGCCTTGACATGGCGGCAGCCGAAGCGCCACAGAACGCGTACGTTAGTCCTCCAATGACCGCAGGCATATAGCCTACGCCAAGTGATCGTCCAAAAAGAACAAAAAACACTCCCATAAGGACAAGCGAAACAAACGCGTGAATTGCCAACGCGCGTTCCATCGGCATAAGAAACGCCCACCCGTGCAAGGGCTGAAATACGCCATGCGTTGGATTCGCAACAAACGGAGTCCCAGTCCATTGACGGTCATTCCACGCCGGCAACTCTCCGCCCCGCAAACGCTCGCCCCCGTAACTAAGGATCGGCTCAACCTCTTGATAGAGAGCTGTATTTTCTGACGTCTCCGGTACATCGACCTGCTGAATCTCCACAAGATGCCAAAATGTGGGAGCGGCCCCAATAAACACTAGCGCCACTAAAAAGAAAGGCGTCATTCCATAACGGCCAGAGGATAACTTTCGAATACTCACCTCACAAATCACTCATGGCTGTTGTTTGCTCTTTCCGACGCGTCAACTTAACTCTTCAAATATCCAATATGCCTTACCATCTTCCTCTTTCTCATATACCCAAACATCAAGACGGCTTCGATCAGGCTCCAGATCAACAGACCAACTCCTTGATTCTCCCGGCTCCAGTTCTATCTCTCCCGGCGACTGGCTCCGTATATAATCTCCATCGCTCTCCATACCTTCCACAAATGCAATATATCCTATTTCAAAGCGACTCGTATCAAACTCAGGATTTCTAAGGGCAGTTAAGGTTATATCCAAACATTCGTTTCTTTCACCAACCGTGATGTCCGCTCCATTAAACCAACGCCACTCCCTAATCTCTTCTCCTTCGCGCGGCATCGGGCTCGACACATCTACACCGTCGACTTCAATACGAATATCCGATCGTGCTGTTTCGCCTTCTAATGGCCTTCCCTTCGTATAAATCCATGTCTCGTACTCTCCTGGCTCCAAATCACAAAACCGGGCCCACGCCTCTTTCTTATCCATGCCTTCCTGCACGCGCGCACGTAACACCGCCATCCCCCACTGACTTGGCGTGTTCCCCGTAACACTCAGTGGGCCCACATCCCACACCCCACCCAAGGGTTCCCGCCGATACGCACTTGCAGCTCGCCACATTCGATCGTTAGGAACCACTTCCACCCGCGCACGCACCGTATGGTCCCCTCGATTCTCCACGCTAAACACCCTCTCACCTTCCTGCAGACCCTCTTCCCCCTCGTCAAAATATAGCAACAAATCCCCCCGCCGCTCTTCCATCGGCCTCCGTATTAATCCGATATCCGGATCCTTATGCTCATAGGTCTTTTCTATTCCCCCTTCGTATTCCACCATGCGGGCAACGCCGTTATCGCGATTACGCCTCACCGTTCGCACAGGAGGATCGGCTTCGAGCACATACTCGTACAAGACCATCCCCTCGAACTCTTTTCTATCCACTTGCGTAAATCTTGAATCCATCCATAACCACACATAGTAGGCATTCCCTGACAAATACTCACGCTCCCATTCCGCAAACACCAACCATACTCGTTCCTTCCCCTCCACAATTGTCTCCGGCGGATGAATAAAATATCCTTCCAAGTCTTCCCTGTCTGTTGTCGCAACATGCCCAGCTCTAAAAAACTCCACAAAATCCTTTTGCACACCCGCGTAAAAGCCCGCATCCTCTCTCAATCCATACCAATAAAACGGGATCCACGTATTAGGACCTGCATGTACAACAACATCACCTTCTTCCCAATTCTCCATGATATATTGCGTCACCAAATCATACTCACGGGGCGGATGAATGCCGGGCCGATGTGGAAATTCACGCACCGAATATTCATTTTGATAATGTTCATACACAGGAACCGCAGACAACAAAACAAACAATCCTAAACCGCTGTACCTCCACAGCGGTTCCTTACAATTCGCTAACGCCACTCCCGCGAACGCGAATATCGGCATTCCATACGCCATTAATGCCCGGATCAAGAATATGCTATGAACCGCATACGATACACATATAACCACAGCTATTGACCCGAACATCCAGGTTAGCAGGAACGACGTTTCACGCCAACGGCTATTCCATGCTATAATTCCCCCGATTGCTCCTAACCCAAGAAGAATAACAGGCGCTATATACACCAGAGGCTCTGTATCAGAGTACCCAAACGCCATGGCCTTAACAAACACCGCTACATCTAAAAAATCGGGAGCCTCCAACCACCATTCATCAGCTTCAACCAACATCACCTTTGCCCGGTACAGCATAATACCGAGTTGTGGAACAAAAGCCAGCGCTCCGAGGACATTCGCAATAACCCATCCTTTGAGCCGATTTGGATATCCACTCAACGAACACAAAAACCAAATATTGCCGACTAGCAACAAAGGACCTGCGAACAACTCGCTATAGCATGCGAGCGCCGCAGTCACACCATAGGCTGTCCATCTGCCGATCGTATTTAATTCCCAGGCCCGATACAAACAATACAAAGCCAGCGGCCCAGTCAACGTCAGTAAAATATAGTCTTTCAAGTCCTGAGAATGATAAATATGAAGCGGATTTACCGCAAGCAACAATGCAGCAATTAAAGCCGGCATTGCGCCATAGAATCGCCTTACAATCACGTACAACATTCCCACGCTGGCCGTTCCGAACAGCGCGGGGAGCAACCTCATTCCAAATTCCGAACCCTCAAATCCCAAATTACGCCATAAAGCCAACAATGCAAAAAACAAGGGTGGATTATTCGAAACAAGATCGCCCTCTGTAACTGCCGCTATCAGATTCTCTGATACCAGCAAGTTATACGCCTCATCCTGCCAAAATGCATAAGCGCCCAGTTTGTACAATCGCAAACCGAGCGCTAACGCTATAATACCCACAAGCCATAAACGCTCGCGGGATCCAACTACTCTGTCAAACCACGATAACTCAGCACGTGCAGGGTTATCCACAGATCATCTCCAAACCGCCTATATACGAATAGGCATAATAACATTCAAATAATTATCTTCGTCAGCTTCTGAATGGGGTTTAATCAGCCCTGGATTCTGTGAATCCTTCACATTGAAACTCACTTTTTCCTCTTCGATCCGGCGCACCACATCGATGATGAAGTCCGGATTAAACGCGACTTCAACAGGCTCTCCCTCATATTCTACACTGATTTCCTCTTGGTACTCGCCAACTTCTGGAGTTACCACCTTCAGCGTCATCTCGCCTTTGTCCAAAGAAAACCGCACCGAGTTCCACTTGTCATTCGTCATCGTCCGTGTGCGCCGCACCGCCTCCAAAAACTGACCGGTGTCAATTAACGCTTCCTTGTCGTGACGCTTTGGCACAACAGCGTCATACTGAGGAAATGTCCCCTCAATAAGCGCAGTAACCAAGCGACTCGAATCGAACGCGAAGCCGGCATGTGTCTCATCTATATAGACTTCTACCTCGCCTTCATCACTCAATAGCCGCTCAAGTTCTTGTATCATTTTACCTGGTATAATCACTGAATGATTCAACTCTTCGGACACATTCTGTTCGTCTACACACACGCTCATTCGACGGCTATCAGTCGCTACAGCAACCACTTTTCCATTGCCAATTTCGCATAATAGCCCAGTAAGCGTATAGCGAGCCTGATCCTTCGAGATTGCAAACGAAGTTTTGGTAAACAGCCGTTTGAGCGAACGCTGATTAAGAATCAACGGGTCAACATTCTCGAATTTCCGCACGGGGGGAAACTCATCCGGCGCCATGCTATACAGCTTCGTGCGAATGCGCCCACATTCCAAGTTGACGACATTGCTATCACTCAACTCTATACGTATGGCTTGATCCGGCAGTTCTCCCGTGATTGAGGCTAGCCGTTGGGACGCTACCGTCATTGAACCCGGCTCCTCCACCGTGCAAGGCGTTTGGCACTCTATCCCCACTTTAAGGTCGGTAGCAGACACCCGCAAGATGCCATCACTTTCGGCCTCAAGAAGGAGGTGAGACAGAATAGGCAAAGCGGACCGTGGAGGCACAACGCTTTTTACTTTATTTATAGCTTCAAGAAGATTTTGTCTAGATATTTCAATTTTCATTGTTTAAGCGCTCCATTTGAAAGCGGTTGAAATGTTTGCCTGAAGTGAAGGATTGGATCCTGTAGAAACAGTATTCACCGTAGTGGGCCTTGTGGAAGTTGTGGAGAACGTCGTAAGCCATTGTCCGATATGGACTTAGCGTTATGAAAAGCCGGTGGATAACATGTTCTGTCTTTTCAGTCATTTCACAAAGGTTGAGAGTTGGTTCTGTTGTAGGCCGAGGCGTGGGCTGGAGCGGTGGAAAACCGTTAGGAGTTTCCACTATTCCATTCGCGGTTATCCCCAACCGGGTGATGTTGAGAGGTTCCACGGGCGAATATGAAATTATCCACAAGGGAATTCCCTGTCAGAGCGTACCAAAACGCCCGAGAGTGGAAGATTGCCCACAGGCCGTGGAACCTCTGGCGCTTGGCTCCATATAGGGTTCGTTAGTACAAACATAAAAAGCCATAAGTTGTTGTTACACAATGCTTTACGTATTTTACCCAACGATTGCGTGTTGGGAGGAATAACAGGATAAGTTCAAGGTTCTCAATGCTTTACGTGGGATCGAGCGGGGAGGATTGGTTGTTAACCGATTCGGGTTTCCAGGGATTCTCCACAACTTATCCACAAGGGCTGACCACATAGCCCCACCCCCTCATGAAGGCCCCATGCTAGCAAAGCAGGCGGTTAAATACAAGACTTTGCAAATGCCGAGCAAACGCGGCGGCAGCGGGCTGTGGTTAGCCGTCGCGGAAGCCCCGGCTTGATACATGGGACGCCGATGATTCGACACCGTGGGCAGGGATTGGCTATACTTTCTTGTAGTCACATGCCACTCCTGTTGAGATCTCCTTTTCATGCCTATGGAACTGCCAACACTCGACGTCGTTTCATCTATTTTACGTTATATTCGTCAGGAACAGCACCGCCGCTTTGAAGCGGTGGGGTTGTGGGGATCTGCCAAGACGCTTCTCGCCGTGCAGCTCGCCCAAGCACTTAATCGGCCTCTGTTAATCGTCACACGGGGCCGGATCGAAGCCGAAGCGGTCCACGAAGATCTCATGAGCTTTGCTGGAGCCGACCAGGCGATGCACCTACCCGCCTGGGAAGTGTTGCCGACGGATGTGATGGCCCCGTCGGACGATATCGTCGCGGAGCGCATGCACACCCTGCAACGCTTGTCCGAAGGTTTTCAAACGGGCGAAAGCCAATACGCCGCCGCGCCGGTGCGGTCGCTTCTGCAATGCGTCATTCGCCGGGACCAACTCGAATCCCAAACCATGCGCCTTACCGTGGGGGATGAGTATGATCTCGAGGCGTTGGCCGAGCAGTTGGTCAAGTTAGGCTACAGCCGCGAGGTGATGGTGGAGCAACGCGGCCAAATCAGCGTGCGCGGGGGTATATTTGATGTATTCCCCGTATCGGCTGAACTTCCGTATCGCATCGAATTCTTCGGCGACGAGATCGAGTCCATCCGGCGTTTCGAGCCTGAGACGCAACGCAGCATCGAGCACACCGACGCCATCACGATTCTCCCTCGCTCCGAGAAAGCCCTCCTCACCAGCCAAGGAGAGGATCCCCGGAATCTCGCAGTCATCACCGATTATTTACCCGAAGATACGCTTATTGTCTTGGACGAGCCCTTGGCATTGCGGGAAGAAGCGGAACAACTTGCCGAACAGTTCGGCGATCGCCCCTTCTTCCTTACGTGGGATGGAGTACAAGGGCATATCGCCGGCCGGACGCAAGTCCATGTTGCTCAGATGCCCCACGCCTCGGAGAATGGCATAGTCCGCGTCAACGCGCCGATGCATGCCATTTCGGGCTGGCAAGGGGACGCCGAGGGATTTTGGAAGCAGCTTGAGCAATGGGATAAGAGCGGCTATTCGGTGGTGTTGTTCTGCAACAATTCAGGCGAACGCCGCCGGCTGTTTGAATTATTGCAAGAACGCGGCTATCGGCCTGGACAGGATAACTTTGACCTGCGTGTTGAAGTTGGTCAGCTTCAGGCTGGATTCGTATCGCAACCAGATAAACTGGCCATCCTCAGTGAGCGCGAGCTTTTCGGCCGGCACTATGTGCGGCGGAAACGCCGCCGCTTTGAGGCGGGCAGCGCCCTCACTGCGTTTGGCGACCTTAAGATCGGTGATTACATCGTCCACGAGGAACATGGGATTGGCCGGTATCTGGGGTTGAGGCGGTTTGAGGGGAAAGCGGGCGATTTCCTGACGTTGAAGTACGCCGGCGGCGACACCGTATACGTACCCGCCACGCATATCGACAGCATTCAGAAATACACCGGCGGGGACGGGGCCGCGCCCAAGATCGACCGCTTGGGCGGCGCGACTTGGGCTAAGACGAAAGCCAAGGTCAAGAAGTCCGTCAAAGACATGACGGATGAACTTCTCAAACTCTATGCCCGGCGCGAAAGCCAAGAGGGTACGGCTTTCTCGCGGGACACCCACTGGCAGGTGGAGTTCGAGGACAGTTTCCCCTACGACGAAACACCGGATCAGGCGCGGGCCATCACGGAGGTCAAGACCGACATGGAGCAGCCTCAACCGATGGACCGTCTTGTGTGCGGCGATGTCGGCTACGGCAAGACAGAAGTGGCCCTGCGCGCGGCGTTTAAG
>JAWOFY010000283.1:0-3246 GCA_046497285.1 Candidatus Hydrogenedentota bacterium | reverse complement strand
GTCGCCCGTGTCGGTGGGCTGGCCGGACAAGTGTCGCGGGAGGTCCGTGAATCCTACGCCGCTGGAGCCGTGCGTGGGGGCGTTGGTCTGGTTGGACACAAGAGCAGTTTGGGAACGCTTACTATCACCGACAGCTTCGCCACGGGTCCTGTCTTGAATCATGTGTTGGCGTCGTTTATTCGAGGTGGGCTGGCTCAGGCGATCAGTCAGCGTACAAGTCTTAACCGGGGATACATGGCCGGTCCCTGGTTCGGCGGATTGACGTATGGCGCGTCATCTTTCAGTGGAACAGGGGAGCAAATTAGCCGGGCGTTCGAGCAAGAGGGCGTGGTGTGGGATACGGAAACCACCGGTTGGCCCTGGCCCACCGAGAACGCGATTGGTCTACCCACTGAAGCAATGATGACGGAGAAACCCTTTCGGGAAAAGGGATGGAACTTCGACGAGGCCAATGATGAGAAGGCCTTGTGGACCATGACAGAGGGCGAGACCTACCCGCATCTGGCATGGAGCGTGGAGCCGGGCGCGACGTACGAACTTACTGTGACCAGCAGTGGGGAAGGGACGATCGAAGTAGAACGCACGAGCGAGGAAGGGCGGCCTTGGTCCTTGGTTGTTCTGAAAGCAAACGCTGGTCCTGGTCATGCCCTGAAAGGTTGGAAGGGGGACGGCTTGGGCGCCGACGGCTTCCCGCCAGTTAACCCTCTTCCGCTTGTGCTTCACGACGATAGGGAAATTCGCGCGGAATTTGCTCCCGTTATACCGATTTCCACAGTGGATGATCTGCAGAGAATTGGGAACGACCCACAGTTTCCCCTGGATGGCAATTATGTGCTTGAGCAAGACATCGATGCCTCGGATACGGCGAATTGGAACAATGGCAAAGGATTTAGGCCGTTGGCTCGGGAGGAACCCTTTACGGGCACATTCAACGGAAGAGGCCATGCAATCACGGGCCTAACCATTGCGCGAGAAGAGTTGGATAACGTGGGACTTTTTTCGGCCATTGGAAGGACCGGCGAGGTCTCCCGGCTGGCTCTTGACGACCTCAGTCTAACCGGCCGCCTCATGACGGGAGGGATTGCCGCGGAGAACCTAGGCGGACGGATAGTCGACTGCGCCGTTTCCGGCGCTGTGACTTCCTCGGACTTTTCCGAGCATTCCGTGTGGAAGAATGGCGCGGGGGGGATAACGGGACATAACAAGGGGCTCATCTGGCGTGCTCATTCCGAGGCCCGCGTGATGGGGGAGGTGCGCGCCGGTGGAGTCGCGGGAAATAGTGACGGCATCATTGTCGAGAGCCGCGCGTTGGGCCATGTCGAAGGCAGCGAGCACGTTGGCGGGGTGGCAGGGAGGAATGAGGCGCTGATTGTGGACAGCTATTCCGTGGCCCCAGTCGAGGGCGGCTTTGGCGTGGGAGGGGTGGTCGGAAAGCACACTGGGCGGCGGCACGGGGCTTTTGTGTGGAACAGCCATGCGGCGGGTCCTGTTTCCGGCGAGGCAGTGACGGGCGGCATCGCGGGAGCTGACGAGGAAGATCCGTTTGTGTGGGGCTCTTTCTGGAACACGGATGCCACCGGGCAAACCGTAACGGCGGGGCCTGGCGGGATCGGTTTGAGCACGGAGGAAATGGCTTCCCGCAGTACGTTTGAAGAGGCTGGATGGGATTTTAAGCGGACATGGACCATGGATGAGGAGGGTTCCCATCCCACCTTTCGGTTCGAGTTTGGCTATCCACTGCCCGATGATCAGGCCGCCCAATCCACCAGACGGATGAGGGGCGATGTGAACGGTAATAGCGAAGTGACAGCTCTGGATATTCAGCTTCTCATTAATGCGGTCCTGGGTTTGGATGTGCCGGAAGGTCCCGAATACCGCTATGTTTTCAGTGATCCTACTAAGGCGAACCCCAGCGCCGAGGATATCCAAATCGTCATCAACGCTGTCCTGGGAATAGAGTAATGTGTCCTAAGGCTCGATCAGGACGAGTCATCCGGACATAAATAAATGGTAGCCCGCCGAACGAGGGCGGTGGCCGCTTGGAGGGCAAGAAGATGTTGCGCGTTGGCCGGATGTTGGGAGTTGCGGTGCTTCTCGGAATGGGCTCCGCCATGGCGGAGCCCATTCCCATTGAGCGTATTGAAGAGCTTCAACGAATCGGCTTCGATACGAGTTATCCGCTAGACGGAGACTATGTAATTACCCAAGATATTGATGCGGGCCGAACCGCGGATTGGGACGGCGGCCAGGGGTTTCGCCCCATACCAGCGTCTTTCACGGGGACACTGAATGGTCAGGGGTACGTCATTTCCGATCTAACCATTGATCGGCCCAGCGATAGCAGGGTGGGGCTATTCGCGTTTATCGACGGCGGAGGGGTGGTGAAAGGACTTGGGCTCGAGGGCGGGTGCATCACGGGCGATAAGTACGTAGGCGCCATTGCGGGGGTGATGAATGGGGTTATACATAGCTGTTACAGCACGAATGCAGTGAGCGGCAGCGAGTATGTGGGCGGTCTCGTTGGCAGCGCTGCCTCTGATGGCCGGATTTATTCGAGTTACGCCGCGGGCCCCGTGGATGCGCCGGGGGAGAACGTGGGAGGAATAGTGGGGAGGCACCGTTACAGCACAGTTATATCCACCACCCATGTGAGTTTTTGTTCTTTCTGGGATATCGGCGCGACGGAGCAAGAGCAGTCCACGGGAGGAGGTGTGGGAGTCCCCACGGCGCAAATGGGGGAGCCGTCCACTTTCGAGGAAGTAGGGTGGGATTTGGAATCCGTATGGAAAGTGGATCCCGCCGCCGATTATCCTCGATTGAGAGCCCCAGTGGACCCGCCGGAATACATCCCCATCGCCACGGCCCAAATGCTTCAAGCCATTGGACAGGCAAAGGCCTATCCTCTCGACGGACACTACGTAGTAACGCAAGACATAGACGCGTCCGAAACAGCGGAGTGGAATGAAGGCGAAGGATTCGAGCCCATTGGCCGGCCCCGATGGATGGGCGCTTATACCAACGTGATGAATGGAACCTTTGATGGACGAGGCCATGTCATCTCGGGTCTTACGATCAACCGCCCGGATTACATGCGCCAAGTAGGGCTTTTTACCGTTCTTAACATCGACGCCGTGGTGCGGGATGTCTATCTGCAGGACGTGAATATCCAAGGCAACCGTTTGGTGGGCGCCTTGGCGGGACTGAACTTCGGCGAGGTCGCCGGTTGCTATGCCACGGGTCATATTG
>JAWOFY010000189.1:0-3171 GCA_046497285.1 Candidatus Hydrogenedentota bacterium | reverse complement strand
CGCGGCTTCTTGAACATTTGGCCGAACGGGAAGGGCTCGGCATCGTGAAAGAAATCCTCGCCATTCCGCCTAGCGCGGAACTCGCCAGCGATCAACGCGACGAAGATGACCTCATGCCGTACGACGTGCTGGATGACCTGCTTTACCTCTACGGCCGCCGCCGCATGGCCTTGGCGGATTGCTGGCGCGTCCTCTGCCACCGGCGCGCCAACCATGACCCCGAACAACTGCGCGCCTGGACGGCTGCGTTCGCGCGCCTCTTCGCCCAAAACCAATGGAAGCGCGAACAGTTGCCCGTGGCCATGAAGGTCATGGAACTCGACCTCGACCCGAAGACCGGCTTCCGGTTCCCCGTTACGCAACGCATCGATCACGAACTCGAAGCGCTGAATAAGGCGGCCCTATAGGGTGGTTACGGGTTTGGTCTCGTACTCGTTCCATTCAATAATGGTGGGTAGCGCGGTTTTGCGCCCCAGGATGGGCTTCATTTGGAGTTCACCAGAAATGCAGGACCTTTGTCTCATGCGTGGGTAGCCATCTAAACGACCCCAGCGGGGTCACAGCTGGTAGCCTGGGATTGAAGCGCACGCTGCGCGCGGATACCCCGGGCTTTTTTTGTTCGGGGCTGAAATACGGCTTTCCTGTTACAGGGCTTCAGTTGTTCGCTCCTGCCTTTATTACATAATTAATAGTATAAACTTCTGTCACTACAAAGATAGGCTCTGGACATGTTTGGCCCCGAAATGGTAAACTAATTCTCACTATAACGGCATATCGACCCGCCAGCCCCAAACAGAGGTGGAGCGGGCAGCCGAACCGTTGGCGAGGATGCCGTTAGACGCTGGTAAAGCTGTCATCCGCGGTATTCGTTGGTTTGTGCATGCGCGCATCCCATTGAAAGGGCAAGTTCGCTACTCGCAAGGGTAAACACGTGGGCGGGAAACGGGCGGTCCGGGTGGCTTCGGCGTTGGAGGCGGCCCCGGCGGATGCATCGAAAATGGCTACGGCGGGATAGGAGAAGAAGGGACGTGGGGCAGAGGGGGCCATGGTGTGGCCGCAGTGGCATGATTAATGGCAAGACAGTCGGGCTCGCCGTGTTCGATTATGAAACAAATCCCCGGTATCCCACGAACTGGCATGGGCGGGATTACGGTTTAATGACGGTCAACGGTTTGGGATGGCGCCACCATCGTCCCCAGGACAAGGTGAAAGGAGAGATGACCCTCCTACGTAGAATTGTCACTCATCGGGACGGTGTGTCAAAGGGCAAGGTTAAGGACGGTTTTGTGGATTACATTGCTCCACCCAGAGTAATTGTGAAATAAGCTCATTCGACCGGCAACACCTAACGCGCTGGGGTCAGGAAGGGTCTCCCGGGCGCGCTGGTTGCGAAGCGCCGGTAACGCACGTAACGAGGCGACGATGACGCAGGAAAAAGCAAGTACGCGAACTCGAAAGCAACAAGCCGAACCTGGCGCCGAAGCGGAGCGGATGGCGAAGAACCATCCCGCGGGCCGAGCGGTCAAGGACGATCGCAAGACGGACAATGCGAACAAGGCGGAAAATTCGTCGAAAGGGGGCAAGAACTCGGATGGCTCTAAGGGGACATCGAATTCCGCCTCCAAAGGCAAAACCGTCAAGCCGTTGCCCCGAGAGTTCTTGATGGACGTGGCCGCCCAT
Organism: Candidatus Hydrogenedentota bacterium; assembly: GCA_046497285.1. Classification (GTDB taxonomy): domain Bacteria; phylum Hydrogenedentota; class Hydrogenedentia; order Hydrogenedentales; family SLHB01; genus SKRY01. The sequence continues at coordinate 1,491 of JAWOFY010000189.1, read as the reverse complement.
GTGCGGGACGCGGTTCGCCCGTCCGTGCGCGATGCGCGGGGGCGGGAGATCGTGGGTTCGGCTTCGAGCGGTGACGCCACGTTCAAGTTGGACCAAATCGCCGAAAAGGCCTTGCTTACCTACTTGCGACGTTGCGATCAACCTGTGGCCTACTACTCCGAGGACGCCGGATACACCACGTTTTCGTCCGGCCCGCCGCAGTATCTGCTGGTCGTGGATCCCGTGGACGGCAGCCGCGCCGCGAAGAGCGGCTTCGAGAGTTGCGTGGTGTCCGTGGCGGCCACACGGGTCATCGAACGGCCCCAACTCGGCGATGTGGACAACGCGTGTGTTATGGAGATAGCGGGCGACCGGACCTTTTACGCCGAACGCGGCAAGGGCGCCCGCATCTATCGGGAGCATTCCACGTCGTTCTCCCGGCCCAAACCCTCCAAGAACACCGACCTTGAGATGGTGTCTTGGTCCATGACGGTGCCGGCCCGGCCCGCCGAACTCGTGTTTCCCACGGCCGCCCGCCTCATTGACCTAACCAGCCTCAAGGGCGGATTCTTCGCCTGCAACAGCACATCCTTCAGCCTGACGCGGTTGTTGACGAATCAGCTCGACGCTTGCGTCGACTTCGCCAACCGCTTCTACCGCGATATCCCCGAGGCGGTCCAGGATCAGTTCATTAACGCCGGCCGCGGCATTGTGCTCGGCATGGCTCCGTACGACTTGGCCGCGTCCCTCCTCATCGCCGAGGAAGCGGGATGCGTGGTCACCGACGCCTACGGCGCTCGCCTGGACGAGGTCCTCATGCTCGACAGCACCGTCAGCAACCAACGTTCGCTCATCGCGGCCGCCAATGCCGAGCTGTACGAGAAGCTCATGCAGTTCTTCGACACCCGCATCCAGCAATTCGAGCATTTACTAGAGCGCCGCGCCGCCCTCGCGCAGGGGTGATGATAGCGTACGCCTCTGGAAGGAGGACCGAGATTGAGGCTTTCTCTTTGCGAAGACACGGCCGACCGAAGGACGACAGGGAGCCTGTCATCTCGCTCGGGATGGAGACATCGCATTGTGCCGGCAGTGGCGGTATTGACCATGTTTTGCGCCGGCGCGGCCGCGCAGGATTCGGCTCACCCCTTGCTGTCGGGAGGTGATAAGAGCACCGATCCGTTATTGACGGTGATGTGGACGACCAGCGGCGCGCCCCGATTGAGTCCGGCCGATATGAGGTCGGCTTCAGATTTGGGCGCCAATATAATTTGGACCTCCTCGGGGAATTCAGCTTCAGCGTTTGAAGAAACGGTTGCTCAATTTCGGAGAGCCAATCAGCAAGCAGGCGCTCATCTGGAAATACAACTGGGTTCATCTCCAATACACAACGCCGATGCGCAAAAAATCAGGCCAGATTGGCGGCCTCGCCGCTATTTAGCGTCACGTCCAGTCAGAGCTACAGACGGGAGTGTCGAAATAGATCTTTTGTCTGGTTATGCCCGGGATTTTGAT
>JAWOFY010000168.1:0-4798 GCA_046497285.1 Candidatus Hydrogenedentota bacterium | reverse complement strand
GAGACCGGTAACCTCGTAACTCATGTAGGAGACCCGCTTGCGGTACTCGGTCCAACCCGGCTTAAAGCGGTCCTCGGTCACCCGCCTCCCATTGATGTGGGCATCAAACAACCCAAAAGCGGACCCATGAAGCACCGCCTTCCGGATGGGTTTGGACAATTCAAATTCGTGTCGAAGACACACCACGGGGGGCCGTCGGCAAACGTCGTACCATAAGGGCGGCAAACCGTTCTCGCCCGGAACGCCCAGCTCGCGCGAAGCGGTCCACGCATCCTCTGGCGTGGCCTCGGGGTCAAAGAGGTCCACATCTTCGCGAGTAGCTTCCCATCCATCTCCCGTGCGGATGAACTCCGTTTCGCCGTTGGCATAATCAATACGCACAGAGCAGAGGACCTTTCCACCCTCTTCTTGGGCGGGATCATAATCCTCCTCATAACTGCGGCCCATCATCACAAGTAGGTTCTCGCCATCTTGCAGCCAATGGGTGATGTCGAGATAATCGCCGAAGTGTTGGCCGCCATGGGCGCTGTGGGCCGCGCTATAGATTTCCGTGCTATTAACGGAAAAAGCCCCGAGATGATGCCCACTCAAGCCCACCATTACGCGCTCCGCCGCCTCAAGATTCAGGTCCAACTTACGCCGGTAATAGGTGGTGACATCTCCCTCGGCGGAGTCTTCATGCGTAATCCACTGCGCATCCGCCGTTCCAAAGGGGTCATCTCCCTCCGGGTAGGTTCCGGGATGTTCGTCAAGACCGATCCACTCGGCGTCCCACTCCGTGTCAGGATCGAGCAGGCCGGTAATCCATTCCGCGGCTTCGCTCCACTCCGAGGGCTGGTCCGCCTCGTCCCAGACGCGGACTCTCCAATAGCAGCGCTGATTGGACTGGAGCGGCGCGCCATCGTACGGAATGAGATGAGTCTCGGAAGACTCCACCTTCCCGGAATCCCACAGGACTCCCTCGCCGTTATCCAACTCCTCCCGGCTTTCCGCCACAAGAATCTGATACGCGGTTTGACGCGCGCCGCGGCCGCCGCCCTCCAATTTCCACGAAAGCCGAGGCGTGGCCGTATCAAATCCTACCGGCGAAGCGCCTAGTCCCACGCTTTGATTAAGCGGAACCATGGAATTCCCGTTCGCTTGAACGGGCGTCGTCGCCGATAGTCCTTTGGGCCGGAGAATGGCGGCAGCCGCCGCGCCAAGGGCTGTCCCGCAAAAGGTTCGCCGGCTCACTCTTCGTTGCTCACTCATGGATATTCTACTCCTCTCGCTATTTCCGGCCCGTCATGTTTCACACGCCATCGAAGAACTTGTAGTAAGGACCATCCTCGATTTCGCGTTGAAGATAGAGGGCGAGTTCCATGGCGTGGTAATCGCCCCACATGCAAGATTCGCCTTGGGGAACATGTTTGCCCTCCGGGATGTGATCCCATCCGTTGGGCCGGTGATACTGGCAATGAAGCAGGATCCCGTGATGATTGGGATCCTCGGAGATGTAGTCCTCGCTGAAGAGGGTGCGCGCGATGGTGAGCCCCGCTTGGTAATAGTTCCGCCCCGCACCATCCAACCCAAGGACATGGCCGAGACGAAGCAGCCCTTGTGCGGTGATGGCTGCCGCCGAACTGTCCACGGGTTCGTAGGGGTTGTCGATCTGCGCGGGCTTATCGAGGTACCCCGGCATCTGCGCCAGCCCGGGCGCGCCCGTGTCCCAATAGGGCACGCCGTCGACGGGCGTGTTCGCGATGAAGAAATCCGATGCCGCCGTGGCCGCCTTCATCATCATCGCCTCGATCTCTTTCCGGCCTCCAAAGGGCTCCAGCTCCTCGTCCGGCAAGACGGCCAGCGCTTCGAGTTCTTCCGCGTACCCGCAGACAATCCACGAGAGGCCGCGGGTCCAGGTGCTGAACGGGGAATAGCCTTGCTGCGTACACGGGCAGCGGTAATTCCCGTCGCGCGTGTTGAAGATGCTTTCATGCACCACCCGGCCGCGCACGTCGTAGTGGTCGCGTCCCTCGCCATAGTAGACGTTATAGCGCGCGGTGTTCCACGCGTGCTCGATCGCCCGGCCGAGAAGATTGATGCGCCGATCGCCTTCGCTCATGAGCACGTGACCAAGCTGATGCCCGAGGATAAGCGCCCGGCACGAACGGATGGTGTCGCTGAACAACGAATGCGGCCCATTGAAGGAGGGGATAAAGCCTGTGCCGTCGTTCGTGACGGTCCAACGCGAGGCTTGCGCCGCGCCCGAGGCCTTCAGCGCCATTTCGTGAAACCGCATTTCGTCGGCGGACATGTCGAGCCGTCCCTCGCGGGCTAACCGGCGCAAGTTCCCATAGGTGCTTACATTATTGAAGCCGTGGTCGTGGACGCCGATGTGGCTGACGTGCGGGGCCATAAACCGGATGGTGTTGTCTCGCCCGAGGCGCAGGAATTTCTCGTCCTCCAAGGCGTCAAACAGGAAGATTTGGCATCCATATTGGAAACCTTGGGTCCACTCCGTCCAACCCCGGCTGGTGTACTTGCCCTTGACTGTGAATACAGGCGAGCCCTTTGCGGGATCCCAGTACTCGTTGAGCGCTTCAATCTTGGGCCGCGCCGAGCGAAACACCCACTCGATGGCCTCCTTCAAATCGACCGGCGTAATCAATGGGTCTATCCGAATCGCCATGGTACGCTCCCCCTTTTAGTCTTGTATCTTCAAATCCCGTGGGATACCGGGAACTACTGGACAATACTGTCAAGCTTTCGGTGCTCGTCCCGGCTTAACTGGTCAAACGCCTTTGAATTGAGAATCTGCCACGCCACCACTTCTCTGCTGACCTCATAATCACGTTGAAGCCTCTCCATAGCGGCGGCAAGTGATTCGGCGTTACGTAACACTTCCACCGCCGCTTCCCGGGGCAACAGGAATTCGGCCGCAAACGCCCTAGCCCGCTTCTCGGCATGCTCAGGGGTCAAGCCACCTAACACTTCAGCCACCGGCAAGGCCCGATCCCGATCTATAAACAGATGGGCAATCTCGTGGGCGAGTGTGGTTCGCCTCCCGTATGAATGAGACGGCCGAATTCCTTCTGCGGTATTCAGAAATATCACCGGCCCATGCCTTGGTCCCCACGCAGCGATAGCCTCCAACTTTGATTCGGGATAGTGTACTTCGTTGATGGCCACGCCCCACTTCCTCAACAGCGCTTCGGGGTTAGCCGGTTCTTGGTTCCGATGGCCAAGTTGATTGCGCAACCAATTGGCGGCCCAATACCCTTGGTTGTGCCAAGGGCCGCGTTCTTCAAATTCTTCCACAAACTGGCGCGTTAGTCCGTCAAGCTTAGCAGTGGGGCATTTTTCCGCCGCGCGAATGCGGGCTAGGATATCAGCCTGCAGCTCATGGGTTAACGCGGAGGTCATCCGCGCCGCCGCCACCAGTTCGGACTCGTCTTCGCTATTCTCGACGTTGTATTCCCAGAACGTGGCTGGGTCCTCGTTGGCGGCCAAACGCTCCAGCTCCTCACGGCTAAGCCCCGTACGTATGACGAGGCCCTGCTCGCGGCATCGCCTCGCACGCGTCTCCCACAACTCCAGCGCAACCTGTTGACGGGGATGCTTACCTTCCCGCACGTAGTCCGCAATAACGTTCCCCACTTTTTCAAGCGTCTCAACGACTTCCCCATAAGGCCGTGGGACGGTGCGGGCGAATGCAGCGTCCGAGATCAAGTACTGACGTCCTTGGCGCAGGATTATAATGGAAGGAACGAAAATCCCCTTCAACGCCATGGCGAGGTCATGACGGCAGTGAAAACGATATACGGCTTCCTCCTCGGATTCGGTAAGACGGTCGGGTCTGTCTTCCCAACGGCGCTCGGCCTCGCGCTGGAGACGCGCAGGATATACTGGCGGCGGAATAAGTGGTATGGGATAGCTCTCTTCCAACGTAAGCCAAGGCCACCATTTGCCCAAGAACTCAAGGAGATCGAGCCAACTCCACCATAACAGTTCCTCCTGCCCGCTCTCGTCTTCGGATACCCATATGGCCTCCCCTAAGAAGTGCAGGCGGCCATATCCCCAACCTAGAGCGCACTCCTCGCCTTCCGCCGCTTTTGGAAAATGGAACTCAAAGCGCAGCCCCTTCTCGCTACCTATTGTCCACCGTACTTCTTCATCCATCGTTTCAGGTCCCGTAATTGACCGGCATTTTCAGCCTGTTTTTCGAGGCGGCGCCAGACGTACGCCGGAAGAGGCGGACGCCCGGGCAGATCGCCGCGCCATGGATATCCATGATACGAAATACCAGGGCGAGTGGGAACAGCCTCGTACACGACGCCATCATTATACGCATAGATTCGGGCGGGATAGGAATCATCATCCGCTTCCTTCACCTCAATCCCCTGATTCAGAATGGCTTGGGCCGCCGCATCCGAAATGTGCGCGGGACATTTGCCAACGGCGCCCCGGGCGCTGGGTTCGAATCCAGCTTTGTTCCAACGCCAACAATGTTTCCGGCGGCCTTCTCCGCGTTCATATACCCAGGTCATAGACTATCGTTTGTCTCCACCCAGCCATGGCTCAGATGTATGGAAACGCCTCTTCGAAACATTACCGCGACAAGATTCTTCTAAGCGAAAGTTCTAAGCTTACTCAAGGCATTACGCAGTTTCAAACCAATGCTGGCGAGGCCGTTTGGCGAATGAGGGGTATATCTTGCATACTGGCTTGCGCGTGGTGGGAAGCCGCGAGGGTCGAAGTAATTGGCATGGAGCAAGTGTGGATGAACATTCTCGGCATTTCAGCGTTTTCCGATGATAGC
>JAWOFY010000087.1:0-4137 GCA_046497285.1 Candidatus Hydrogenedentota bacterium | reverse complement strand
GTGTCCGGGTTATGGTGTTGGCCGCTCGGACTGTATTCTTGCTCAGCATCATACAGTAACTGGAACTGCCCGGGTAAAGGCGCTGTCGAGCTTGATTAGATCCACCGGCAGACTGCGCAGGAACTGGAAAGACGTGGGCCCGGTGCCGAAATCACCCAGGCAGAGCATCACTGCGCGCGATATTGTTGCGGCCATCGTCCTCCCGGTAGGGGTAAGGCTCATAGGCCGACCGCGTCCATTCCGCCGCGTTGCCGTGCATGTCGTGCAGCCCCCAGGGATTCGGCCGGTAACTGCCTCCGTCTTCCGTCACTAAACCGCCGTCCTCAAACGTATCGTCGCGCGGAATCCAATCGTCGAACCGGTTTGGATTGGAGACCGGCTGCGCCTGGGTATAACCGCCGCTGGCGGTGCATTGTACAAACTCCTCTAGCGTGCGATCCGCGAGATTGGCGTAAGCCGAATAATCGCTATCGGCCCCGCCGAAGCGAAACGGCGTATCAGCGCCGGCGCGCGCGGCCCATTCCCACTGCGCTTCCGTCGGCAGCGTTACCTCCAGGCCGGTCTTCTCACTTAGCCATTCGCAAAACGCCATGGCTTCGCTCCACGATACGCGCACGGCGGGTTGATCGGGCGCGTCTTGGTAAAATCCGCGCCGGCCAAACTGATACCCGTGGCGGGACTCGTCCCGGCTTTCGTGGCTGGGGTCAAACATCCGATACAGCGCATTGGTGATCTCGAACTGCGCCATCCAGAAAGGCTCCACCTCCACCTCGGCATGAGGGGCCTCATCGGGGTGTCCTTCGGTAGACCCCATGGCAAATCGTCCGCCAGGGACCAGCACGAAGTCCAACGTTACCGGACCGACATCAATGGATTCGCGTTTATCGCCGTGTCCGAGGTCGGCGGCCGGAAACACCGGCCCCTCTCCCATATCAATGGTCTTACGCGGTCCATTGTCCAGCCCCACGGCTTCGGCGGCGACGTGTTGGCGGCGCTGCGCCTCTTCAGCGTCGAACGGCCACCCTTCGACATCCGGCGGCGGAGCGTCTTGGACCTCCGGCGGTTCGGGCTCTTGGAACGCGGTGTCGAACGGAGGCGTCTCGGGGATATGCTCGTAATCCGTTATCGGTCCCTGCGGCGCGTAGCGCTCCCGCAATTCATTGGCGCGCTCCATGTACCGGAGCATGCTCTGCTCCTGGTCCGCATCGACGATTTCGCCCCATGTTCCGTGGAAGGGCGCGTTCAAATCGAACCACGTCACCAAGCGTTCCCACGACTCTTGGTCCAGCTCGACGCCTTGATGCCCCTTGCGCAACAGCTGGCCGAGTTCGGTCGCGCTGAAATGAAAGTCCATGGGGGAAAGCATCCGCAGGTCGCTTTCAATGCCCGGCCGCCGCACATAGCGATGGAGTTGCGCGTAAGCTTCCGTGAACCCTTCGCCGCCGGCGATATTGGCCCCCGCATTTCCGGAGAGAGCGGAACTCCAATCCGTGACCCGGCGGTCTCCCTTAAGATAGGGGATCTCCCGTCCGTCTTCGCGGGGGCTGCCGTCGTGGCATCCCACACAGTGGCGATCGAGCACGGGTTGCACGTCGCGCTCGAAGCTTAATCCGCGGACCGGGGCTTCCCAGTCAGCTTGAATAACAGAGGGTTCACGTTGCGCGGCGGCGGGCATCGGGGTGGGTATATTGATTGAAGGCGAGTGACTCATCGATTCGTGGCATCCGATGCAGGAGGCGTTTTCGCCGGGCTGGGCCACCGTCCAGCTCCGCATTACCTGTAGCGCCTGCCCCTTTTCGTCCAGCGCTTGGATGGAAATCGGCGTGTTGGCGGGCACGCTGAAAGGGGCGGAGCCGTCCGATTCCACGGGGACCGTGCCCAACACGCGCTTGATGTCCCACGGCCCGTCCATGCCGACGCTTCCGAGCAGACCGCCCACCCCGCGATAGCTGAAGTAGTACTCGAAGATGCGCAAGGCGTCCACGGTCCCCTCCGGAATGCCATCCAGCCCCTCGCCCTCGTACACGTTGGCCACCAGCATGCGGGCCTCGGAGTCATCCATATCCACGCGCTCAGGAATGACCGGAGGCCGCGGCGTTTCCTGCATGGGTATGGGCCACAGCAAGGCGCCCTCTTCGGCTTCCTTCAGCAGCACCATGTTGTCGAACACGTCCACGAGATAGATCCCCCACGGCGCATCGGACGCGGGTTTCATCGCGGCGAGGTGATACTTCTCGCTCAGGGGGTAAGGGTGCAGGAACTGCGGCCAACCCTGCACAAACGTACTATCGCGCACGATCGGCTCGACTTCTTCGCCATGGCCCGGGATCTCTTGAACCACGCCTTCCGTCTCCTGACGCCCTTGGGCCGGATCAACCAACAGCAGGCGGCCGCTTCGCGCAACGCCGTGGTGGCCGGTGCCCACGCCAATGACCTTACGCGGGTGGTCCGGCACGGGTTTGGCGTAGAAGAACGAGGGTGGGAAATACGAACCGCCGCCCCAGTATTCGCGCTGATCCGTGCCGTCCGGATTCATGTGAAACAGCATGCGCGAATTGGAGTGCGGGATATCGCTGTACTCCCAGCGTTGATAGAGCACGCGGCCGTTGGCCAGCGGAGTGGGACTCCAGCTGCTGTCCTGGTCAAACGTCAACTGCCGGATGGCGCCCGCTTCCCTGTCCAGCTTGTAGAAGGAGGCCATGTTGTTGCTTCCGAACACGCACGGCAACCCCATCAAAGTGGCCGTCGACGCAAAAACGATGTCGCCGTCCGCGAGGTAGCACGGATCAAAATGAGCGACATCGGCGCCATGGTCGGGCGTTACCTGCCGCAGGTCCGAGCCGTCCGCGTTGATCTCGAAGAGCCGCCAGTTCGCCTCATTGGTTCCTTCCATGGCGAACAGGATGGTTTCCGCGTCAAAATCCAGTACGGGATCGGTGAGGGTGCGCCCATCGTCCGGCGCGAACAGCGTTTCCAGGCGCGGCTCATCGCGCAGGTTTGACAGGACGGTCAGACGGTCATCCCAACGTCCCCGGCGCGGGGTGTTGGCGTTCGTCTGCCAGTTGGCCGGCATGCCAACCGCGCCCCCCGTGGCGGATTGCGCCGTTTCCCGATCGCCGAACCCCCGCTCCAGCACCAGAATGCGATCGAAATCAAGCAATGGGTTGGCCAGCAGCGTCTCACGTTGAAATTCGAGCACGGCCTCGGCTTCGGCCAATGCGCCTTCGGTTGCGGCGTCGAGCGCCTCGCGCAACGCTGGCAGGCGGGCTTCGATGGCCGCCACCTTCTCCAACGCGGCGCCAGCCTCGCCAAATCGGTCCGGGTAACGTGAGGCGAGATCGTCAATAGCCATGCGCATGGCCCGCGGGCTGAACCGCTCCAACCCTTCGCGAGCGGCGCGGAGCCGATCTTTTGTGGTTACGGCCCGGCTGTAAAGATCCGCCCAACGCGGATCGTCAGCGGGGACCTCAGCCGCGGTCAACCCTTCGAGTTCCTCGCGCAGTTCAGGACGGAGCGCGTCGAGTGGATGCAGCAACGGCTCAAGGGCTCGCCGGGCGAGTCCCAGCTCGTGCACTTCTTCGCTCTCGATGCGGATTGAGCGCGATGACCATTGGCTTACGCTGCTCTGCGTAGCCGGCTGGTTGAGCGCCAGATTGGTTTCCCCATCCGCGGCGAACACCTCCACCTCGTCGAGGTGTAGATAGTTTGGGCCTGGGAGTTCAATACGGATATAGCGGGCCTGCTGATCCGCCAACGGCACGGTAACGGAGGGGCCGGCACCCTCGCCTTCATGCTGGTGCGCCTCGCGCCACTGGCCGCCGTCGTCCGAGAGCAGCAGCCTAAAGTTTGCGGCCCGCTGAGACTCGTGCGGGTTGTGGATTTCCACGCGGTCCAGTTCATGCACAGCGCCCAGGTCGACTTGCCAGAAAGGGGTCTCGTCCTCGCTGGTGTGGAAGCTGAACCTGCCCGTGAGTTGGCCATCGACAGCGCCCGCCGCGTCCTCCTCGGGAAGGATCGCCTCGTGGCCGTCTTCGCGCGCTCGCTCCAAGGCGGCCCGCCAAGCGTCCATGCCGGCGGGCTCTTCGTCACTCGCTCCAGAATCTGTAGTCTGCGCCAGCAAGGCGGCGCCGCCCTCGT
>JAWOFY010000005.1:0-4474 GCA_046497285.1 Candidatus Hydrogenedentota bacterium | reverse complement strand
CGCTGGGGAGCCAAACGGAATGCATCATACCGGACACGCCACCCGCTATCAAACTCACGCCGCGATTGACAAATCCATCCCCCCGGCCAGTGGGTAAGCGGCGAGCTGAACGTGCTCCGCGCCCCTCCATAAAAAAAACCAATTCGCGCGAATGCCTGGGTCGGCGCCAATCCGCGTGTCTCCGGCCACGTGACTCAATCCAACGCTATGACATTCTCGCGATCGCCGGCGGAGCCGCTTGGCCATTCGCGGCCCTCGATGAGGCTCTGTTGAGCAAATCTCCCCTCCGACAATCCATGGGTATACACTTCGATGCGGTCGTCGTAGACATGGAAATCGCGATACTCGACGGGGTATTCCACCATGGCGCCCGTGCTGATTTCGGTCAACCCTCGGTGAGACCGGATGCAGTGGTAATGCGTGTGTCCTGTGAGGAGCAGCTTCACTTGCTCGTGATTCGCCAGCAGGTCCAACAACAGGTGTTCCTTCACGATACGGCCCCGGCGGTTGCCGTGATCGTACGGATTGACGCGCTCGGGGATGGGTAACACGGGATAGTGAAGCAGCACCACGGTTGCAATGTACTGATGCGAACGCAGGTCATCCTCGAGCCAGTGCAATTGATGAGGCGGTATAGCCCAAACATCTTCGTCCGTTTTCTCGTCCGTCATAATCGGAGCAAGGGAGCCATCGGGCCACAAGCGCCAGGGATCCAACACGCAGAAGTGAAGATTCTTGTGAGTGAAAGAGTAAACGGTATCCGCCAACGGCAAGTGCCCGCTATATGCTTCAATGAACCACGTGCGCGATTCCGGGTCGCGGAAGTCGGCGTCCCCGCCGAGGGGATAGTAGGGAAGGTCAAGGAAATCCAGTAGATCACGCCCCGCGAACACGGCGTCGTACCCTCCTTGATTCGTGAGATCGCCGGTGGCGACAAGGAAATCAGGCTCCAACTGAGGCGCATCTTTACGCAAGCAATGCATGATCTCCGGTATCTGCCGGTGCATGGAATAATTGATTGCGTAGGAGTACGGCGTGTCACCAAAATGAAGGTCGGATATCTGCAGAAATCGCCACATGTGGTTGCCTTAGGTCTTACCTTGTTCGCACAGGGTCTCGGAGGAGACGTTTGTCGTTGGATCCCGGATAGCATGGGCCGGTCTATTTGATCCCAAACAAGCGAATCCGCCCTTCACATCCCGCCAAGCCATGGCATTGGCGCACGCATTCTTCTGTCCCCGCCCAATGCCTGTTCCGGTCTTCAAGTTATGATAGGTCAAAACGTTTCATCGCGCGCCATAACGTCGTTCGCCCCACGCCCAACAGTTCGGCGGCATGGCTGCGGTTTCCGCCGGTGCGGCGCAGCGCCGCTTGAATAACTTCCGCGGTCAACACGGGCGCCGAGTTCCGCCACCGAGTGGTCAGAATCTCTTCCGGCAACACATCCAAATCCAGCGGGCCATCGCCGGACGCCAGCGCCGCCGCATGCTCAACGGCGTTGCGCAACTGCCGCACATTGCCGGGCCACGCACAGTCCAACAGGGCCTGCTTAAAATCCGACGTCATTTCCATCACCGGGCGATTGTAGCGTTGACAAGCCTGGCGCACAAACGCCTCCGCCAATCCCAGGATATCCGCTCCACGAGCGCGCAACGGAGGAATATCCAGCCTCGTGGTGGCCACGGCATAGTAAAAATCCTCGCGCAGTGCGCCGCTGGGTTGTTGGCGAAGGTCGCGTTCCGTACTGGAAACCAAGCGCACTTTCGGCCCGGTCCCAGGCGCTTCTTCATTGGCGTTGGCCTCCAACGCTTCCAGCACCCGCCCCTGGACTGCAGGGGCCAATTCGGCCACCTCGCTCAGATAGAGCGTTCCACCGCGTGCCTGGCCAAAAGCCCCTCCCGGAGCCCCATCCTCATCATCGGCGCTCCGCTGCCCGCCAAACAGCTCCCGTAAGAGCATCGCCTCCTCGCGGTCCGCGCAGTCCACCGCCACAAAAGGACCTTCACAACGAACGCTTACGTTGTGTATTGCTTTGGCGATGGTCTCCTTGCCGGTCCCAGCCTCGCCGGACAGAAGGATAGGGGCATCGTTCTGCGCCAGATGACGGGCCTTTTTTACAACGCTCGCCATGGATTCACTGGAGGCCACCAAATCTTCCAGAGCCAACTCCCGTTTGAGCCGCCGGCTCAGGTCATTGAGCGCCTTCTGTGCCCGGCGGGCGGCGCGTTGCGCATTAGCCACCAGTTCGTCCCGCCGCGCCAGCTCCTTGTCCAGAGGCTCCATCCGGAGCGCTTCCCGCATCCAGTCGGCTTCGCAATCCCATTGGCCGTCGAAATGCCCCACGAACCGGCAGGCTTCCCAACCATGAAACGCGCATTCGGTTTCTTGCACCAGTACCCGCCGCCCCAGCAATTCGCTGGTGTGGCCAGCCAGATATCCCGCGGTCTTCCAACACGCAGGGCCTTCGAGGTCTTCGTGGGCCATGCGTTGGGCAACGGCCTCCGCGTTATTCCATGCACGGATTTCTCGATGAAGGGTGCGCGCCTCCATATCGAATTCGCATCGGAGCTGTTCACCCTGATACCGCCCCTCTAACTGGGCATAAACCGGGGCTGCCTGCAACGCAAGCCGTACGTTGTTGTTAAACGCCTCAAGATGCCTCTGCCCATCACGGCGGCCTTGCTCGTATCCACATCGAAACGCCAAGGCGCGGGCGCGCGGAATTCCCATGAGAGACACCAAGTGCCGGGACTGGACCGCCATGCCTTCCAATTCCTCAAACACTCCGGGCCGCTCCAGCAACTTCATCGTCCCACGCTTAGGCGAGCTTTCCAGCCAGTGATTGCGCTCGCTCTTGAGATAGTGAGCGAGCACGGGCGGCAGTTCGAGAAACACTTGAGCGCTTAACCGGGTTGGACGCATAACCACTATCCCCATTCCAATTTAGCGAACCCTTTGTATTACGGAAAAGAATAGCCAAAAACACGGTCGAAAAGCAACCGTTTCACACGAAACAGCGTCGAATCTCCAGAATAATCAATATATAGCCGTGCGACCGGATTCAGGCGCCTTATATAGTTACTCGCGCGGGTGGGCAGGCTAGGCAAGAATGAAACAAACAGGAGGAAGGCTTTTCTCGTTTGCCGTCAATCGGCGAGCAAGCAAGGAGGGTGTTTCCATGAATCGTCGATGGGTTAGAGGATAAAGTTCAGCGTCATTCCGTATATCGAACTCTCCTTGCCCGCGCCGGCGGGGATAGCCACGATCCGGCCCTCGCGTTTCCACTCCAGGCTTTCCGCGGCAGGGGTCCAAAGATAAACGCGTCCCTCTGTATTCTCCTTTACAGCATCCCACTCATGTGGCCCGGATGGTTCGGCTCACTGGCTGTGTTGCGACGCGCGGAAGGTGTACGCCCCACCGCCGAGTTCGTAAACGCGGTAGCCTTCTTCATCGCGCCGGTGCGTGATGCCGGGCGCTTCTTCAGCCGGACGATAAACGTGCTCGCGCGTTTCGGTGATGGTGTCGCCATCGGTCAGGGGCATCCAGAACTCGACCGTTGTATTGGCCGGCACTGTCAGGTCCAAACGAAGCCCCTCCTCGGTCTTTTGCCAGGCCACCGCCAACGTGCCCCGAATCGTTTGCACCGAGGCGCTGGCCTGGTCAAGATCGGCGGGGATCTGCGGCTTAATGCGCGCTTTCTTAAAAGCGGGTTCAATCGGCCGGCGAATCCCCGCCAAATACTGGAAAAACCATTCATCCACCGACCCGAGAAAATCGTGCGTACGCGAGCGCGCCTCAAGCTCCCAGAATTCAAGCAGCGCCGTCACATCATTATTAAGCCAATGCCCCCAACTGGGATAGTCCTCCTGCGTCACGATTTTATAGGCGAGCTCATGGTAGCCATGCTCGCTCAAGACCGGGCACAAATGCCGCAAGCCATGGGCGCCGACGCTCAGGTTGTTGTCGTTGTCGCGAATGGCCTTGGCGAGATTCTTTGCCACCGCGTCGCGGTTGGCTTCTTTCACAATGTCGAAGGCCAGCGGATATAAGTTCGAGGTCTGCCGATAATCGTCCACCCGGCCGGTGGCGTAAATCTGCTTCTCCGGCCGGTAGAACGCCTCATTAAAGGCGGTCTTGATCTGCTTGCGCAGCTTTTCATACCGGGCGGCATCGTCAGGCTTGCCGAGCACGCGCGCCGCCTCGGCCATGATCTCGGCCGAGCGATAATACGTGGCGGTGGAAACAATGCCCGCCCCTTCGCTTCGGTCCCGCCCCGGCGCCGCCCAGTCGCCAAGCCCCGTGCGCACGATCAGGCCGTCCTCGGCGTTTCGCTTCACGAACCGCACATATTTGGCCATGGCATCGTAATGGTCGGCCAAAAGCTGGCGATCGCCGGTCCATTCATACACGTGCCAGGCGGCGAGCACCATCGCGCCGTCCCAGCCGGGGTCGTTGGTCGTATGCGACCACGTGG
>JAWOFY010000431.1:0-7166 GCA_046497285.1 Candidatus Hydrogenedentota bacterium | reverse complement strand
GTGGCCCACGACTTCAACAACCTGCTGGCCATCATCATGGGCTACAGCGAACTGGTGGCCTGTTCCCTGCCGGAAGATAGCCCCATCGCTGGCGACATTGAAGACATTCGGCAGGCGGCGAAACGCGGAGGCAACTTGACGCGGCAACTCCTCGCCTTCAGCCGCCGTCAGGTGCTTACTCGCCGGGTGATTCAGCTCAATGAAGTCGTTGTTCACATGGAAAGGATGTTGACCCGAATCATTGGGGCGGACATCGAGCTGCAACTGGACCTCGCAAGGGGGCTGTGGGCGGCGAAGCTGGATATCGCTCAAATGGAACAAGTGCTCCTCAATTTGGCGACGAATGCCCGCGAAGCCATGCCCAGCGGTGGGCGACTCCTCATGGAAACAGCCAACGTGGAGGTGGATGAGGCCTACGCCCGGCGCCGGTCCTCCATCACGCCGGGACCCCACATCATGCTTACCATAACCGACACCGGCCGGGGGATGGACAAGGCCACGGCCGAGAATATCTTTGAGCCGTTTTTCACCACGAAGGAGCGGGACCAAAGCGCGGGGTTGGGATTGGCCACCGTGTATGGTATTGTGAAACAGAGCGGCGGAGATATCTGGGTCTACAGCGAGCCCGGCAAGGGGACGTCGTTCAAGATGCTTTTTCCCGCCGCCTCCCAGCAAGAGTACATACCGGCCGCCGAATCCGAATCCCCCTCCCAAGCGGCTGGCGGCTCCGAGACGGTGCTGGTGGTGGAAGACGAGGACGCCGTACGCGACATCATGGAACGCACGCTTACACAGCACGGATACACAGTACTGAGGGCATCCAGCGGTCCCGAAGCCGTGGAGGTAGCATCGCATCATGAAGGCCCCCTTCATCTCCTCGTCACGGATGTCGTCATGCCCGCCATGAGCGGCCATGAAGTGGCCGAGAGCTTGGCCGAGCGCCGGTCCGGACTAAACATCTTGTGTGTATCGGGATATCCGAAGAACATCATCTCGGAGCATGGTATGCTTGTCCCTGGCGCTGAATATCTGGAAAAGCCCTTCACTCCTACGGGGCTCGCCAAAAAGGTCCGCCAAACGCTGGACAAGGACGCGTAATCCGTGCGGGAGCCGGGGTTCGTAAGCGGATTCGTGTGGCTGTGTGTGTTTTTGCTTGGGGGGACGGCGGCGCAGTATCTCACCGGCTGGCCCATCCCCGGACCAGTATGGGGCATGGCGGGCTTGACCGGCGCGCTGGGGTTGGGCTGGATTCGATTGGATCAGGTTGAAGCGGCGGCGGATGGGCTGTTGCGGCGCCTCGGCTTGTTGTTTGTCCCGCCGGGCGTGGGCGTCATGGAGCATTTTGGGCTTATCGCCTCCGAATGGCCCGCGATAGTGGCGGCGTGGCTGGGCAGCACCTTTCTCGTGCTGGGCGTGACCGGCATCCTCGCGGAACGGCTGGGGGAGACCGGGCCATGAGAAGCCTTCTCGAAGAGCCCGTCTTTGGCATTGTGCTGACGCTGGCGGCGTGGCAGGCGGCCAACGTTCTGCGCCAGCGCACGGGCAGCGCCCTGGCCAATCCCGTGCTGCTGGCGGCGGTGGGCATCGTGCTCCTGTTGATGGCGGCTGATATTCCCTATGCGGCTTACAACGCCGGGGGACAATACATCAGTTTTCTGCTTGGTCCCGCCGTGGTGGCCTTGGCCGTGCCGCTCTATCGGTACCGGCGCGTCCTACGCCGCCACGGGGCCGCATTGGCAGGGAGTGTCATCGCGGGGGGGCTTGTGGGTATAATCTCCGCCGCGGGCATGGCGGTTGTCCTCGGGGCCACGGGCGAGACCGCGCGGTCCATGGCCCCGAAATCCGTGACCACGCCCATCGCTATCGGCATTGCCGGGGAGACCGGCGGGCTACCGTCGCTCACCGCCGCCATCGTCATCCTCACGGGCATGCTTGGGGCCGTTTTCGGCCCTCCCTTGCTGAACGCGCTGGGCGTACGGTCCGCGTTCGCCCGCGGGTTGGCCTTGGGGACGGCGTCCCATGGCATCGGCACGGCGCGCGCCTTTGAAGAGAGCGAGCAAACCGGCGCGCTGAGCAGCGTGGCGATGGTGCTCAATGGCCTCCTGACGGCGGCCGCGGTCCCATGGATACTGCCGTGGTTCGTTTGAGGCACGCACCCACCGGGGCTTGGCATTGCGCGGGCGCGGACTGCCTCCAGAAGACCGGCGCGACATCATAAGCATTAACAAGGAATCCATGGACCAGCTACAGGATATTCTTCACTACTACTGGGGTTACGAGCGCTTTCGCGCCAATCAACAGGAAGCCATGGAGGCCGTCCTGCGGGGGCAGGACTCCCTGACCGTGCTTCCGACGGGCGGCGGGAAATCGTTGTGCTTCCAAGCGCCCGCCCTGGCGTTGGACGGGATGGCCCTGATCATATCGCCCCTCATCGCGTTGATGAAGGACCAAGTGGACGCGCTCAAGCAACGGGACATCCCGGCGGCGTGCATCAACAGCCACATGAGCGGCGACGAGCGCCGGGCCGTGCACAAGGGCATCCAAACGGGCCAGCTCAAGCTGATCTACACCTCGCCGGAAAAGGCGGTGCAGGGCCGCTTCATCGAATACATCAAGCGGGTGGGGCTCAGTTTCATCGCGGTGGACGAGGCCCACTGCGTAAGCCAATGGGGCCACGATTTCCGCAAGGAATACCGCCTGCTGAACCATATCCGGAACGCCTTCCCCGGCTTGCCCATGCACGCCTACACCGCGACGGCCACGACGGCGGTGCGCAAGGACATCGTGAGCAGCCTCGGCCTTCGCGATGCAAAGGAAGTGGTGGGCTCCTACGACCGGCCGAACCTCACCTATCACGTGGAGAACACCGCCGGCGCGCGGGAGCGCGAAGTCGAGCGTATCGTGCAGCGCCATCGCGGCGCGGCGGGCATCGTCTACTGCATCACGCGCCGCGAGGTGGACAGCATGGCGGAGCATCTTGCGGGGAAGGGCCACCGGGCTGTCCCGTACCATGCGGGGATGGACGACGTCACCCGCCGATGCAATCAAGACGCTTTCTTGCGGGGCCAGGTGGACATCGTCGTCGCCACGGTCGCGTTTGGGATGGGTATCGACAAACCCGACGTGCGGTTTGTCATTCACGCGGGGCTGCCAAAATCGTTGGAGCATTACCAACAGGAAAGCGGCCGCGCGGGGCGGGACGGCAAGCCCTCAGAATGCTGGCTTTTGTACCGCCCGGCGGACTACTACACGTGGCAGAATCTCATCCAGCGGAGCGCCCAGGGGTGCAGCCCCGAGGTGCAAGCCAACGCCGAGACCAAGCTCGACGCCATGTACGCGTATTGCCAGCAGACGACATGCCGCCGCGCGACGCTGCTGCTCTACTTCGGCGAGACCATGACCTCATGTGGGGGATGCGACGTGTGCGATGGCGGCGGCCGTAAAGGCGTTGGACAAACGCAAGAGAGACGCCCTCGCAGTCGAAAGCGGCGTTCCACCAGTTCACACGAGGCGCACGCAACGGCGCTAGCAGACCATCCAGACCGAAGGCAAGGCTATGGCCAGCGCCAGGCCGAGCGGTTGTTCCGCGAAGGCGTCAGCGTGAGGGAAGCCGCCCAACAGCTTGAGCTGCGGCCCAGAAAAACGTGGCGGCTCCTTGAGCAATTTGTTGTTGATCATCGCGTGACCGATCCGTCGCCGTGGGTGAACGAGGAGAAAGCGGACCGCATCCGGCAGGCGGCCGCGGAATCCGGCGATAATCGGGTTTCACGGCTTCAGAAATTGGCGGGCGGCGATGTTAAAGCCGAGGAAATCGAGGTGGTCCTCGCCTGCCAACGCAACGGCGATCCCTCGTTGCCCTACTGAGAGATAATGCGCGTGATCCCCTTTTCAGTGAGGTAACCTGGCCGTTCAATTCCCCTTGGAAGAGGGCGCAGGGGGATGTCAGCCTCCATTCGGTGTTTCGTGCATTGTACATCCCCCGGCCCTGCGGGCCGCCCCCTTCAAAGGGGGAATTTTGCCGTTCCATTCCTCCTTCGGAAGGGGGGCAAGGGGGATGTCCTTCACCCATATTCCTCCTTCGGAAGGGGGATCAAGGGGGATGTACCCTCTGTTCAACGCAGCCCCCCGGTAGGAGACAACTTAAAGAGGCGAAAAAGTCACGCCCTGGGGTTCAGAAGTCCAACACGTTGAGGCCGGGGATGGAGGAGTCCAAGGGCACCGTTTCGATGTTGGTGGCGCCGAGTTTGGCCAGTTCATAGCGGGCCTTGGCCAACGGCAGCTCCTTGCTTGACGCGTTCATCTGCACGTTGAATTCCGTGAAGTTCTCGCCTTCGTTGATGGTGGGTTCGTCGGCGAAAAGCCGGTTTTTCTCGAGGTACTGGCGAATGGCCCCGCTGTTCTCCTTCTTGGTGTTGAACAACAGCATGACCTTGTCCTCGGCGTAGATGGCCCCATAAAGATTTAGGAGGAACATCCGGGCCAAATCGTACTTGGCCGCATTGTCCCGGAGCGTGGGCGCGACGTAGATGCCCGTCTCGGATTCGAGCACGTCCGTAAGGATACGCAGCCCGTAATTGCGGATGGCCCCGCCGGACTGCGTAATCTCCAGGCCGAAGTCCACTGCGCCGTGCGTCACCTTGGCCTCCGTCTTGCCCCAGGTTTCGTAGATGACGATCCCCCGCTCAATGCGCGGCGGCGTCCGGAACTTTTGAACCGAGAACTCAGCGTGAGATTCGGCGAAGCCCAGTTCTTTAATCTGGGCCTGGAACCACTCCAGCGCGAGATAGGGCATTTCGGCCACCATCGTCACGAGAGGCTTCTCCCGCAACAATGCTTTGAACCAGTCCTTCCAGGGGCGATCGCCCGAATCCGGGGGCGCGATAACCACTAAGCGCACGCTCCCCCGCTCAAGAGACATCACCCACCTCAGGTCGATCTCCTGGCCGAATTCGTAATGGGCCTCCAGGATCCGTTCCCGGATCCAGTCGTCGCCGGCTATGGCGATGTCGATCTCGCCAATGGCCAACTGCGAACCAAATTCCTGCGGCCTTCCGTCCCACCCCACGAGGAAAGAGGTCAAGGGAAAACTGGTCGGTCCGCCCTTGTCGTACCCCTTGGTGGGAAAACCCGCGTCCTGTAACAGATTGACCATGTTGCCGCCCCGGTTCGGGTCCGCGAGCGATCCCGCCGGCATGCCGATGATAAGTTGCTCGTCCGCCATGAATGCATTTACCTCGTTTACAGAATCCGTGTGTCAGCGAATGGATGGATAGAAGAAAAGCAGGGAGCCAAACCGGCGCGGCGCATCGCGTTGCCAGCGTCCCCCCTTGGCCCCGGAGCGCCCCACCATACGACAAATGGCCTCGCGGATCAACCGGTGAAAACAGAGATGGCCTCCCGACCTTTCTCCGAGCCCCCCAGCGCTGCTCCGGTCAAATCAAAAAGTTGCACAATCCGAAGTTTCGCAGTATAATTGTATCAACCTTTTCATGAGAAGAGGCATGGGGGAGAGGCGTCCGCTGGAGCGCTGTGGGAGGCGGCTTGGCGCCGATGAGGGGGTTGTGCGCGTTACGTCGGAGAGTCAGCTTTTGGGCGATTTAAAGAAGCCCTTGGCCCCAAAGCGCCAGCAAAACGTCGTTCCTCAAAAAGAGATTATGATAAACAAATCGGCCGCAGGCTTTACCTCACGGACCTTTCTCGCGCTCGTGGCTAGTGGCGTGGTGTTGCTCGCCTTCATCCTGGCTTCCGAGTGCCTTATGCTCCCCTACGCGCTTGAAACGGTGGGGCGGGTGTTGTACCGCGCGGCGTTTTTTATCATTCTGCCAGCGCGCCTCATCGTGGGCATGTTCATTCCCCAGCAAAGCCACCATTGGCCCGTGGAGCATTTCGTCATCTCCTGCATGGCCGCCCCGTTCCTGTATTGGATGGGCTGGCATGGGGGCTGGTACCTGTGGAAACGCTTCCGCCACCGTGTAGGGGAGGTTTTTGACCGGCCGCTTCCAACCCGGCCAAGCGAATTGAGCCGCCGCCAATTCCTGGCGCGCTCCACGGCGGGCGTGGTCGGCGTAGCGTGGAGCGGCATCGGCGGGTACGCCTCCATGGTGGCGCCGCAGCGGCTGCAAATCGCCGAATACACCATGGCGATTCGGGATCTGCCCAAGGCGTTCGAGGGACTGCGCATCGTTCAAATTTCCGACACCCATTACGGCCCCTACAACAGCATGCCGTATCTTCTGGACGCGGCGGAGAAGGCCAACGCGCTGGACGGCGACCTCATCCTCTTCACGGGCGACTACACCCATCACACGCCGCGGTCCGTGGATCCCGGCATCGCGATGCTGGATCATTTCGAGGCCCGGCTCGGACGCGTGGCGGTGCTAGGCAATCACGACCATTGGGAAGGGGCGGAAGCGTGCAAGGCCGCATTCCGTCGGCTCAATGTGCCTCTTATTGATAACGGCCGCCTGTTCCTTACCCCAGACGGCGTTCAGTCCCAGCCTATCCCCGGCGAAAGCATTTGCCTGGCGGGTGTGGGCGATCTCTGGTGCGACGAGGTGAACCTTGGTGCGGCGCTTGAGGCCGTGCCCAGCGGCATGCCCCGCCTTGTCCTTTCCCACAACCCCGACGTGGCCGAAGAGATGGACGCAACGCACCGCGTGGACCTCATGTTTAGCGGCCACACTCACGGCGGCCAGGTGCAGGTCGCCGGCCTAGGTCCCGCCATTGTCCCCAGCCGCTACGGCACAAAATACCGGGGCGGCCTCTGCCAGGGTCCCCATTGTCCGGTCGTCGTTTCCCACGGCATCGGCGTGGCCTTCCTGCCCGTGCGCTTGGGCGTTCCGCCGGATATCGGGCTGATCATTCTCAAGCGGGCGTAGCGGGGCGTCCGCAAGAACTGCGTAGACTGAACTCTGAACAAAGGAAGCACCGGGAGACGGCTTGGGTTCCGCCGTTTCCCGGTGCGTGTGTTTGGCTTGGTGGTTGAGGGGCGTGGGCTACTCCTCGATTTCGTCCACGGCCCAGAGTACCCCTCGGGTCAGCATGTTTAGAAAGACGGGGTGCTCCATGGTTTCGTTGTGATGGCCGATGCTGGTGCCGAAATTGCGAAGCCCTTCGTATCTGTTGATCCACATCGCCGGATGGTACTCGTCGTTCGCGCCTTCGGC
>JAWOFY010000423.1:0-4160 GCA_046497285.1 Candidatus Hydrogenedentota bacterium | reverse complement strand
CGCCACGGCGAAGGATATCAATGATGGTTACCGTTTCAAGTTCTTCGCACCCCGGCGCGATGGGGACTAAAACTGCCGGCATAGTAAGTAAAACCTCCTGACTTGCTTGGGATATTGCGGTTTAGCGTGTCGCAGGCCTTCAGGCCATGGGTTCATGAAACGCCACTCCAGTGTAACGCAAATGACGGAATCATATCATGTAGCAGGCGCCAACGCCAACGAAGCGAGGGCTTATCAATCCACGGTTGGTTTTGGCTTGCCCGGCGCCGGCCAAGCCCGTAGAATGCGGGTCCAGCACTTAATTGGATACCAAACGTTGGGAGAAGGACCGATGAGGGATACGACACGAACCTACCTGGACTTCGCCGTGGAAACCGCGTGGCAAGCAGGCCAGTTGACCTTGGGGTATTACCAGACCGGGGTGCGGCCAGACATGAAGGCCGACGCCAGCCCCGTCACGGAGGCGGACCGGCAAGCGGAGCGGCTCATTCGTGAGCGCATTTCGGCGCAGTACCCGGATCACGCCCTGGTGGGGGAGGAGTATGGGGAAGAAGGGACGGCGCAGTCCAGCCACCGCTGGATCATTGACCCCATTGACGGCACGCGAGCCTTTGTTCGCGGCGTGCCGATGTACGCCGTGCTTATCGGGCTTGAGATCGAGGGCGAGGTGGTGGCAGGCGTGGCGCATTTCCCCGCGCTCAACGAACTCCTCGCGGCGGGCAAGGGCCTGGGCTGTTGGTGGAATGGCCGGCCGGCGCGCTGTTCAACGGTGTCCCGCCTGAGCGACGCCATGGTCACCCACGCCGACCCCGCTTCGTTTGCGCAACATGGCCGGGGCCGAGCATGGGAACAGTTCCAAGCGCTCGGCGGTTTCCGGTACGGCTGGGCGGACGCCTATGCGTATCTCCTCGTGGCCACGGGCCGGGCGGAAGTCGCCCTGGACCCCGTCATGAGCGTGTGGGACTGCGCGCCTCTTCTGCCCATACTTAACGAAGCGGGCGGCTACTTCGGCGATTGGGACGGCAACCCCACGATATACGCCAATGAGGGCGTCGCCACCACCAATGCCCTAAGGGACGAAGTCCTTGCCATCACCCGGCTGCGGGATGAATGATAGGCGCCCACAAGCCATAATGGCGCCCTAGCAGCGCTCGAGTCGTGGACAACGCGGCTTTGCGCCACTGGACGGCCTCCTATGCGTGGGTGGACATTTAACTGACCCCAGCGGGGGCACAGCCGGTAGCCTGGGGTTGAAGCGCGCGCAGCGCGCGGATACCCTAGATCGCTTGACTCGGCGGCGAGGGCCGGTCAGAATGAGGAATGTGGGGCGGAAGTGCGCCCCAAGGCGATTAACACCAAACTAGCGATAAGGAGACTGTGTGCAATGAAATCGGTGAGTTACGCTGTCATCGTAGTGTTTGCCGCGGCCGTGGGCTTGGCTGACCAAGCGGCTGGCGAGAATCTACTGCCGAACCCCAACTTCGAATCCGAGGCGAATGGTCAGCCGGAGGGCTGGGAGACGGAAACGTGGGCCGGCGAGGCCGAGTTCGAATACGCCGATACCGGCTACGAGTCCGATCGTTCGGTAAGCATTTCATCGGACACAGGAGCGGACGCCGCGTGGACGGCGACGGTTCCCATCGAAACGCCAGGAACCTACCGGCTAAGCGGACGCATCCGGACCGAAGGGGTGGATCCTGGCAGCGGGGAGGGCGCCCTGTTGAACGTGCATGAGCTTGAAAATGCCGTCACCGAACCGGTTACCGGGGATAGCGGCTGGACCGAAGTAAGCGGTTCATTTAACGTCTCGGCCGCGGACGAAATCCAAGTCAACTGTCTGTTCGGCGGTTGGGGCGAATCCACGGGCAAGGCATGGTTCGACGATGTGCAGTTGACATTAGTCGAGTCTACGGAAGTCGAGTATACGAACCTTGAACCCGTGGTTCATGTGGATGGAGAAGACATAGGCGAGCCTATCAGCGAATACATCTACAGCCAGTTCATTGAACACTTGGGCCGGTGCATTTACGGCGGCATCTGGGCGGAAATGCTGGACGATCGCAAGTTCTTCCATTTTCTGGATGATGACGCCTCCCCCTGGGAGGTCACGGGCGGCTACTCCCCTGTATCAGTGAATTCTTTTGTGGGCGAACATACGCCTATGATCCGGCTGACGGATGGCCCGCGCCGGGGGATCACGCAGGAAGGCCTTACGCTTGAGGAAGGCCGCGCCTACGAAGGCTACGTCTGGCTTGCCGGCAACACGGGCGGGGCGCCGATCGAAGTCAATGTCATGTGGGGGGATGGAGACGATGAGCGGGAAACCATTCTGATTGAAGAGCTTAGCCGCGAGTTTGAGAAAACCTCTTTCACCTTCACCGCCGGCGGAGACACCGAGGATGGCGCCATCGAGATCATGTCGGATGGACTCGGACACTTCAGCGTAGGGACGGTCTCGCTTATGCCCGGAGATAACGTCGATGGCATGCGCGCCGACACCCTGGAACTGCTCCAAGAGCTGGACGCGCCCATGTACCGGTGGCCTGGCGGAAACTTCGTGAGCGGCTACGACTGGCGCGACGGCATAGGCCATCGGGATCGCCGGCCGCCCCGGCGCAATCCCGCTTGGCAAGGGATTGAGTCCAACGATTTCGGGCTGGATGAATTCGTGGCGTTCTGCCGCGCAGTCGACGCCGAACCCCATGTGGTGGTCAATACCGGCGGAGGCGACTTGGAGATGGCCCTCGACCAGATCGAGTATTGCAATGGGCCCGCCGATTCGCCGATGGGCCAACAACGCGCGGCCAACGGGCACGAGGAGCCCTACGACATCCGGTGGTGGGGCGTGGGCAACGAGATGTTCGGCGATTGGCAGGTTGGCTACATCCCGATCGACGACTATACCGAGCGCCACAACACCTTCG
This sequence comes from Candidatus Hydrogenedentota bacterium, assembly GCA_046497285.1. Taxonomy (GTDB): domain Bacteria; phylum Hydrogenedentota; class Hydrogenedentia; order Hydrogenedentales; family SLHB01; genus SKRY01. The sequence continues at coordinate 1,236 of JAWOFY010000423.1, read as the reverse complement.
CGGCCGCCATGCGCGAGGCGGAGCCCGATGCCCTGCTTACCGCCAGCGGCGAAACGGGCTATTGGACGGAAGCCCTGATGCGTGAAAGCGCGGACCACATGGACTTTATCGGGGAGCATTTCTATGTGTGGGAGGACCTCCCCGATGTGGCGGCTCATATGCGCCAAGTCCCTGATGCGGTTAGAGGCAAAGCCGAGGCTCACCGGCAATACCGCGAAGAGATTGAAGGACTGGCCGAAAAAGAAATCCCCATCGCGATGACGGAGTGGAACTACTGGTACGGCCCCCATATCTACGGCGAACTCGGCACCCAATACTACCAAAAGGACGCCTTGGGCATCGCCGCCGGCATTCATGAAATGGCCCGGCAAAGCGATATCATCCACGTCGCGAACTACGCGCAGACCGTGAACGTCATCGGAGCGATCAAGACCTCCGACACAGACGCTGTCATGGATACCACGGGCGTCGTTCTTAAGATGTATCGGCGGTATTTTGGCGAAACGCCCCTGGCCGTGGATATTGAAGCGCCGTTTGACGCCATGGCCGCATGGTCGGAGGACGGCTCGACCCTGGCCGTGGGGATCGTGAATCCCACCGGGAGCAGCTACGAGATCCCCCTCGAAGCCAATGGGATCACCTTCACAGGCGAGGCCGAGGGCTGGACGGTCGCCCATGAGGATCCCATGGCGCACAACGTCCCCGGCGAACCGCAACAAGTGAACATGGAGTCCCTCGGAGAATTCGACGTAGAGGATGGGCTCCCCGTGGCGCCGTACTCCGCGACGGTTTTCCACATAGAAACCGAGTGACGGCGCCCCTGCGCGCCGTACGCCCGCGGAACCACCGCACATCGGATATCATTGATACCCCGGTCCAGAAGGGCCGGGGTATCCTATGTGCGCCCACGGACGAATAGAGGGGTTCTTTGCGCCTTGGCGCCTTTGCGTGAGCTGAAGCCATGCCTCACGCAAAGCCGCCAAGGCGCAAAGAAAAGCCGCCAAGTTCGAGGGGACTCCGGGCGATGAACGGTTCATGTTCACGGGGCATCAATGGGGCGGCGAATCCGGGCTGTACTACGCGCCGTTCCGCTACTACTCGCCCTTCCAAGCCCGCTGGACCACCCGCGACCCGCTCGGCATGGTCGGTGGCCCCAATGTGTAGAAGTTTGACCCGGTGTATTAATCGCTGCATTGATCAATGAAACACTAAACCGGATCCTGGACAACGGCGTCG
>JAWOFY010000401.1:0-3989 GCA_046497285.1 Candidatus Hydrogenedentota bacterium | reverse complement strand
GCCAACTCTCGCCATGGCCCATGCCGAACCCGGGGAGTAAGTTTACATGGATGTGCGTATCATCAATCCGTTTCTCGAATCGGTCATCAACGTCTACACCACCATGCTGCATGTCACGCCGCACCGCAGCGGGCTTCACATGGCCCAGGGCAACGCCAGTCCCAATAGCCTCGTAGCCCTAATTGGGATGGACGGTCCCGCCCAAGGCGCCGTGGCCTTGCATTTGCCCCAAACCACGGCCCTCGCGACGGTAAATCATTGGCTTGGCACGCAAATGACGGAGATTGACGCGACGGTGAGTGATGGGATCGCGGAACTCGTGAATATCATTGCGGGCCAGGCCAAGACGAGCTTCTCCGAACACTTGGGCGCCACGGTTTCGCTTGGTCTGCCCAGCGTGATTCACGGCTCGGATTTTCAGGTGAAGTATCCCGGCAAGGCGACGTGGCTCGAGATCCCGTTCGAGAGCGAATTGGGCGCGTTTAGTTTACGGGTTACCTGTGTTATGAATGAGCAGCCAGCGGAGGTGAATTGATGAAAGCATTGATAGTGGACGATTCGGCGGTGATGCGGCGGGTGCTGGTCGGGGCCCTGCAACGGGCCGAAATTACCGACGTGGTGGAGGCATGCGATGGCCAAGAAGGCGTGGATCTCGCCGGACAACACGAGTTGGGACTTATTCTAATGGACTGGAACATGCCGAACATGACCGGGATTGAGGCCGTCCGGGCGATACGCGCGGCGGGCTCCACCGTTCCCATCATCATGGTCACCACCGAAGCCGAGAAGAGCCGCGTGGTTGAAGCGCTCAAGGCCGGGGCCAACAACTACGCCATCAAACCCTTCACTCCAGAGACGCTTGTGGGGAAGATCACGGAAACCCTTGAGCGGGCCGGCGTCTGAATGCGCTTGGGGAGGCCCCTTCACCAATGAAACGTGAAACCATGGAGCGTTTTCGCGCTTTGGTGTACGACATGAGCGGCATCAACCTTGGAGACAAGAAGGAGGCCCTTGTATCGGCGCGCATCGGCAAGCGCATGCGCGCCTTGAATCTCGAAACGTCCGAGGATTATCTCCATTACGTGGAAAGCAGCGGCGATGAGGCCGAATTGGTGCAGCTTATCGACGCGATTTCCACCAATGTCACCAGCTTTTTCCGGGAAGCCGATCATTTCCAGTTCCTCGCCGAGGTCTGCGAAAAGTGGCGCGCGGCGGGGCAACGCCGGTTCCGGTTATGGTCGGCCGCGAGCAGCAGCGGCGAAGAGCCCTACTCCATCGCCATGACGATGCTGGACGCGCTCGGCTCCGAATGCGACGTGCGCATTCTCGCCACGGACATTTCGACCAAGGTCTTGGCGCAGGCGAAGGCGGGCGTGTATGCGCCCCAACGGGTGGCGAGTTGCGATCGCGCCACTGTGCTGCGCCACTTCCAGAAGGAAGTCAACGGGACGGTTCAGTATTCCGTGCGGTCCGAGGTGCGCCGGCTGTGCGTCTTCAAACAGCTGAACCTCGCCCAGCCCCCCTTTCCCATGCGCGGTCCCCTGGATGTCGTGTTCTGCCGCAATGTGATGATCTACTTTGACACACGGGTGCGGCGCGCGCTCCTGCGGGAAATCCACCGGCTGTTGAAGCCGGGCGGATACCTGTGTGTGGGCCATGCCGAAAGCTTGACGGGTTTGGACCACGACTTCAAAACGGTCGGTCCTTCCATATGCCGCAAGGATTAACTGTCATGACCATGGAGAAGACAATGACCTTTCATGGGGACCGCGTCCAGCGGGTGGTGTGGGTTTCCGACATGGGCGTCTCGAGCAACTCCGCCGATGTGCTCATCACCTACTCGCTCGGCTCGTGCATCGGGTTGACCTTATTTGATCCCGAGGCGGGGGTGGGCGGTTTGTTGCATAGCATGCTCGCCCTGTCCCGCATGGACAAGGCCAAGGCGGAAGCCAACCCGTGCATGTTCACGGACACCGGCGCCACGCGGCTCATCCAGACGCTGCTCGACATGGGCGCGTCAAAGGCGCGGCTTGTGGCGAAGGTGGCTGGGGCCGCGGCCCCCTTGGAGGCGCACAACGCGTTCCAGATTGGCGAACGCAATTACACCGTGCTGCGGAAGGTGCTTTGGAAGAATGGCATTCTTATCGCCGGCGAAGACGTGGGCGGGAAGGCCCCGCGCACCATGAGCCTATATATGGATTGCGGCGTCACCACCATAAAGATGGGCGGCGTCGAAGTAGAGCTGTGAATGGCCGACGCACGGCCGGTGACCGTAAAGCGCCGGACGGAGAACAAGGAGTAGCCCTGCCATGGAACTCAACATACTGCTGGTGGACGATTCAGCCACGGTGCGCGGATTGGTCGCGCGCGCGTTGCGGCTCGCCGGCTTGCCGCTCGGGAATGTGCTGCAAGCAGGCAACGGCGCCGAGGCCCTGGAGGTCTTGAAAACCCAAGAGGTGGATGTCGTCGTCACCGACATTCACATGCCCGAAATGGACGGGCTGGCCCTCATCGCGCATCTCAGGGCGGATCCCGGCTTTAAGGACCTTCCCGTGATCGTCGTTTCGACGGAAGGCGGCGCGGAGCGCATCGCGGAGGCGCGCGAGCATGGCATCAGCGCGTACTTGCGCAAGCCGTTCAAGCCGGAACAAGTGAAAGAGGCCGTCAACAGCGCCTTGGGGGTTGTTCATGAATAGCGAAGTCAAACAAGATATCGAAGAAGTTGTATGTGAAGTTACCGAAATCTTTGGGTTCATGTTCGGCGATCCGGCGAGTCCCGGCGAAGAGGAACTGATTGAACCCAGCGAGGCTGTATCAGCAGAGGTCGCCTTTGAGGGCGCCGCAAGCGGGCGCCTACAGGTTTACACCTCCCTTGACGCCGCCCAAGAAATGAGCTGCAACCTGCTGGGGCTGGAGGACGCGGACCCTCAACAGGGACTGGATACGCTTGAGGAATTGGTCAACCAGTTTTGCGGTCAATTGCTCACCACCCTTGCCGGGGAAGCGCCCACCTTTACGCTGGGGATTCCCGAGGCCCGGCGTGTAGCGGACGGGGAATGGGACGCCGTGCTCGCGGACGGCGCCACGCTGTGTTTTCTGATGGACGGCGAACACCCCCTGTTGCTCCGGCTGGATTCGGAGGGATTGGAAGGCGGGCTGCAGTCATGAGCGTACAACCCTCCGCTCCGGGCGCGCAACGGGCAGTGCGCGTGCTGGTGGTGGACGACAGCGCCCTGGTCCGGCGCGTGTTGACTGCCGAACTCGACCGGGATCCCGGGCTGACGGTCGTGGGCAGCGCGCCGGATCCCTACGTCGCGCGCGACATGATCCTGTCGCATCAGCCCGATGTGCTCACCCTGGATATCGAGATGCCGCGCATGGACGGCATCACGTTCCTTCGCAAGCTCATGCGCCACCACCCCATGCCGGTGATCGTAGTGTCTTCGTTAACGCCGCAAGGGGGCGAGCTGGCCATGGAGGCCCTCGAGGCCGGGGCGGTTGAGGTGATGTGTAAGCCCGGCTCGGCCTTCAGCATTGGCGAGGACGCCGAGGAACTGTGTTTCAAAGTGAAGGCGGCCGCCAAGGTGCGGGTGAAATCCATCCACGGTTCGGCGGGCGGCGCTCCCCGCGCGGCAACCCGCGCCATGAGCAAGACCACGCACAAAGTCGTGGCCATCGGCGCGTCCACCGGCGGAACCCAAGCCCTCCAACAGGTGCTCACCGCCATGCCTCCCAACGCGCCCGGCATTGTCATCGTGCAACACATGCCCGAGCACTTTACCCGCGCCTTCGCCGAACGGCTTAACAGTATCTGCGCGGTATCCGTCAAGGAGGCCGAAAGCGGCGACATCGTCTCGCCCGGCAAGGCCCTCATCGCCCCCGGCAATTTCCACATGACGCTCCGGCGCTCCGGCGCGCAATACTTGGTGGATGTGCGGAGCGGTCCCCTCGTCGGGCGGCACCGGCCCTCGGTGAATGTCCTGTTCAAG
>JAWOFY010000394.1:0-4126 GCA_046497285.1 Candidatus Hydrogenedentota bacterium | reverse complement strand
ATGCCGGCAAGATGCCGGCGGTACGACTTATTCCCCCTTTGCAAGGGGATGGCCCGTAAGGCCCGGGGGATGTACCCCCCGAACATCACCCCAATCACCGGGGGGCGCGCCCCAACGCGAAGACCCGCCTCTCCGGGAACAACCACGGCTCCAACACTATCCCCGTATCGCGCACCCCGCTACGGGATTATGTCAAGATGATAATACAGTCATCCCACCACGTCAAGGGAATAGGCCTACCCGATCACCGGATAAGGATGATGCTCCACGGAAGAACATCCCCCTTCGTAGGGGGAACCGTAGCGCGGCCTTCCAGGCGGCTTATATGCCGGCAAGATGCAGGCGGTACGAATTATTCCCCCTTTGCAAGGGGATGGCCCGAAGGGCCGGGGGATGTAAACGCCAACACGCCGCTTTATCCGGCGATTGGAGCGGCCTCTTTATCACGGCGGCCCGGGAACGGACTGGAGCATGTCTTCGATCTCACGATGGAGAGCGTGGTTGGCAGTACGGTCCGTTACCACTTCGATGAGGGTGGCGCCTGCTGTCTCAATGGCGTCGCCATAGGCCGCGGAGAATTCCGATGGGGTCCCGGGGCACACGTGACGCAAGCCGAACAGGCGCGCGGCGTCTTCGAAGCGAAGTCCGTGAGGGGCGGCGAAGTACGGTTCGAAGACGTGTTCATGCTGGGCGATGGGCAAGAATGAGAAGATCCCGCCGCCGTCGTTGTTAATGATCACGAGCGCGAAAGGACGCTCCAGGCCTCGGAGCAAGTTCAGGGCGTTCAGGTCGTGGAGCACGGCCAAGTCGCCGAGGACGGCCGTCACGGGGCCTTGCGCGGCCAAGGCGAGCCCCGCCGCCGTGGCTACGCAGCCGTCGATCCCGCTGGCGCCGCGATTGACGTGAACGCGCGCGGGCGGACCGTCCCCCGCGGCGAATACGTCCATGTCGCGGATGGGCATGCTGTTGCCAAGGAATAACACGCTATCCCGCGGCAAGGCCCGCGAGATAAGGCGCGCCACGAGCGGTTCGGAAAGCGTTTCCTGGGCATCCAAGTACGCGCGCAAGCGTTCTCCCGCGTCCGCCGATGCCCTGGCCAGCCAATCGCGGTGGGGCGCGGCCTTCCAGGGGGCGTCTAGATTCGCCAATGCCCGGCAGAACGCGTCTGGCGCACATTCAAGGCGCAGCGTCACGCGATGGGATGGATCGCGCCGTTCAGGATGATCGGCGACCATGACGTAGGGCCGAAGCGCACGGTCTTCAAGGAAGGTAAGCAACCGCTTGGAGGTAACCGGCCCGCCGAGATGCAGCACCCCATCGGGTTGCAACGCCGCCTGCGCCGCTTCGGATAGCAATAGCGCCCCATAGTGATGGACCGCGTTTTCGCCTTCCGCGCCAAGGCGGAACCCGGAGGCAATGTCGGGAAACACAGGCCAGCCAAGCGCGTCGAGCATAGCGGCCACGTCGCCTCGCCGCGTGTGTGGGGGTAGCTGGCCGAGCAATACAATGCCGCGCTCGCATTCGCCAAGGGCCTCCGCCGCGGCTTGCACGCTTTCCAGGGCGGATTCCCGCGCTTCGGGCGCGTAGCGGGTGTACGGGATGGCGCTTTCTTTCCACCGCGCCACGCTTTCGCCGTAGATGCCGCTCCATTCCTCTCCCGGCGAAGGCGCGAGCGGTTCGCGGAACATGCAGTTGAGCTGGACCGGCCCCATCGGACTTCGGCCCGCGCGGTGCACGGCCTGGTCCACCGTCGTCAACACCATCTCGGGGGGAATCGCGCGGCTGGGACAGGGCAACGTAAACCACCAGCGGACATATTCGCCGTAGAGCCCTTGCTGGTCGATGGCTTGGTTCGCGCCCGTGGACTGAAGCTCGGGAGGGCGATCGGCCGTCAACAGAATGAGCGGAACCCGGCTCATCGCGGCCTCGGTCACAGCGGGCCAATAGTTGACCGCCGCCGTTCCCGAGGTGCACACGAGCGCCGCCGGCCGGCCGGTTTCCTTGGCCCACCCCAACGCGGCGAAGGCCGAAGCGCGTTCATCAAAATGAACGGTAGCCTGCGCGGCGGCGTGTTCCGCCACGGCCATGGTCAGCGGTGTGCACCGCGAGCCGGGACTCAAGAAGAACATGTCCACGCCAAGGCGGACAAGCTCCTCAACGATGAGCCCCGCCCAGAAACGGTTCATATCGGATTCGGACGGCATGATTTACCCGAGACAGCCCGCAAACGTACTCATTTTGTTCTCGATCTCCGCCCATTCCGCTTCGGGTTCCGACCCCGGTACAATGCCCGCCCCGGAGTACAGGTTAACCGTATCGCCATGTTGCAGGCCCGAGCGGATGGCTACGGCGAATTCGGCGGCGTCGTATCCTATCCAACCGAAGGGCCCCGCGTACCAGCCCCGGTCGAAAGGTTCGAGTTCGCGGATGCGCTCCAGCGCTTTATCAGTCGGCGTCCCGCCGACGGCTGGTGTGGGATGAAGCGCGCGAAGCAACGCGGCATCGGAAACTTGGCCATTGAGCAACCCTTCGATGGACCAGCTGAGGTGCTGGCACCGGTCAAGCTGCACCAAGGACAGTTCCCCGTCGTCCCGCACATGCCGGCACACGCGGTGGAACGCTTCCCGCAACCCGTCCGCCACGCTTCCGTGCTCGCGAGTCTCCTTCTCGCTGGCCATGAGTTCTTGGCCAAGGCGGGCATCTTCCGCCTCATCGGCGCCGCGCGGCCGCGTGCCCGCCAGCGCCTCGCTCTTGATATAGCTGTTCACGCGCCGATAGAGCCGTTCCGGCGATGCCCCGAGGAACGAGCCAGCCCCGGTCTCGAAGAAGAAATGATACGAATCCTGGGTCTTGGTCCGCAGCCGTTCGAGCAGGGCAAGCGGGTCCGGCGGCCCGTCGAACTGAAACGTGGACTCCCGCGCAAGCACGGCCTTGGATAGCTCGCCCCGCTCGCATGCCTTCAACACGTCGTTGACAGCGGCCGGCCACGCCTCACGGTCAGGCCGATCCCGGCGTTCGAGCAAGGCGGGCGCCGGATCCCGGGGGGAGGCTTCAAGGTCATCGCGCAACCGCTCCACATCGCGCAGGGCATTGGCGAGGGTCTGTTCCCATTCTTCTTCCAGATCGCGCACAATGTTGCAACTGAACTCGCATCTGCCGTCACGCATGGTGACCTCAAAGCGGGGCAAGACGAAACGCGCCGCGCCAAAGCTTCCCCACGCCCCCTCGGGAGACTGGTCCAAATCGAACCGAAGTCCGCCATAATACCGGGGACCGTGAAAGGAATTGCCGAGCTGGCGGCTTACATAGTCCAAGACCCGCTCCACTTCGCCGGGCTCACTGCCGGAGACCGTATCGGCCGCGCCCAATCCCGCCGTCTCGTGGGCTTGATTTCGCGAACGCCAGTAGATCCGGTCCGGACCGGCATGCGCTCGAAGCCAAGCCAGGGGCTCAAGGGGTTCAATCTCAAAGCTAAGCTGGACGATGCCGGGGTCCGGGTATTTGCTGGGATCTTCCTTGGCCTCTTCCTCGATCCAGACGGACACGAGGTCCTTGACCTCGTCCCAGGGGGCGGGCGCGAAATCAAGCCACAGGATCGAATCCTCTCCCTGTTCCATGTCGTTCTTCGTGGGCTCTGTCATTTCTCACCCTCATAAATACTCGCAATACCAAACGTAAGCGGATGGTCCTTGACCGCGCGGAACCCTTGACGCTCCATGAGCTGGGTAAACGCCTCGCCGTGGGGAAAGGATTCCACGGTTGTGTTGAGGTAGCGGTACGCCTGGCGATCGCCCGAGATGAACCCGCCTATCCGGGGCAGGATGTGCCGGAAATACAGGAGATAACACGCCCGGAAAAGCCGGTTGGAAGGCAAGGAAAACTCCAGGATCAACGCCCGCCCGCCTGGTTTCAACACGCGACGCATCTCGGCTAACGCGGCGTCGACGAAATCGACGTTGCGGATGCCAAACGCGATGGTCACGGCGTCCACGCTACCTTCCGCCACCGTCATTCCCGTGGCGGATGGTAGCGTGGACGCCGTGACCATCGCGTTTGGCATCCGCAACGTCGATTTCGTCTGCGCCGCGTTAGCCGAGATGCGGCGCGTGTTGAAACCAGGCGGGCG
>JAWOFY010000291.1:0-11058 GCA_046497285.1 Candidatus Hydrogenedentota bacterium | reverse complement strand
TTGGCCCCCGGCCATGCCTTCCGCCCCCGCGGCCCGGGCGACCTCGCCGACCACCGCCGCGTTGCCGGCCCGCGAAATGATGTCGAACGCCATGGCCAAAAGCGTGTCCCCCGTGAGAATGGCCATAGCCTCGCCGTGGACGATGTGGGATGTGGGCCGGCCCCGCCGGAGGGCGTCGTCATCCATTGAGGGCAAGTCGTCATGGATCAGCGAATACGTATGAATCATCTCAATGGCGCACGCCGCGGGCAGCGCTGCCGTATCGTCTCCGCTTACAATCTCGGCGGCTCCCAAGACCAACCCGGGCCGGAGGCGCTTACCGCCCGCGAAAAGGCTATACCGCATGGCCTCCGCCAACTGGGGGGGCGCACCGTTCCACGAGTTGAAATACCCATCAAGAGCCTCTTCCGTGCGAGCCGCCTTGTCCTTCAAGTACGCGGAAACGTCCGTCAAAACAGTAACCCCCCATCTTCATCGTATTCGTCTTCGGCCGCCTCGGGAGACTCGGGCTCCCAGTTACCCGCCGCATCCGTTGGAGTGGCCTCCCCGGTTTCTGAGGGGGAAGCCTTTTCGGCGCCGCCCTCCACTACGGTGGTCTCGTCGAAGGGCTCCGCCTCCAATTCGCCCTCGGCGTTCTTGGTAAGCATTTCGATTTTCTTTTCGGCTTCGGTTAACGCCTTTTCACAACGTTTGGACAGCCGGATGCCTTCTTCAAACCGCTTTAGGGATTCATCCAGCGAAAGGCCGCCTTCTTCTAAGGCTTGAACAATTTCCTCTAGCTTTTCAAGGTCTTTCTCGAAGCTAGGCTTATCCTGTTCGGATTCCGTCTTATATTCGCTCATCGTCTTCCTTTTTCACTTCGTCCACGGTAGCGATAATCCGGCCCCGGCCAAATCGCGTACAAACCTGATCCCCCTCGTGTACCTCGCTCGCGTCTCGAACAAGGGAACCCGTTGGGTGTTTCCACGTCAGCGAATACCCCCGCGAGAGGATCTTGAGCGGGCTAAACGCGTCGAGTTGCGCCACCAACGGAGAAAGCCGGTTTCGTTTCTCCCGCAGCGCCGCCGGTCCAGTAGCCAGCAACCGGCGGCTAAGGTTTCGCCACTGCTCGCGCGCCCGCCGAAGTTGGTTGCCCGGCGATAAAAGCGCCAATGAACGGCGCGCGCCCTGAACCCGCAAGGTCCGCTCCCGAAGTACGGCGTTCATGGCGTCATCCAGCCGCATGCGCGCCTCGTCGGCGGCTTGGCGGCGCTGCCGGAGGAGTTCCTTTTCGGGGCGGCGGAAGACATAGCTGTTCTCCGCCAGCCGTAACCGCTGCCCGGCCGCCTCCAGCCGTCTCGTAAGCGCCTTGGCCAGGGCCCGTTCAAGATTGCGCACGCGATCCGCAAGGGCCTGTTGCTCCTGAACCACCAGCTCCGCCGCCGCCGAGGGGGTAGGCGCCCGCCTATCCGCCACGTAATCGGACAAAGTGACGTCCACCTCATGGCCCACTGCGCTAATCACAGGCGTCCGCGCCTTGTGTATGGCGCGCACAACGGCCTCCTCGTTGAACGGCCAAAGGTCTTCAAGCGAGCCGCCTCCCCGGCCCACGATCATGACGTCTATCCCAAGCTGGTCCAGCGTCTCGATTCCAGTGGTGATCTCGCCCGCCGCTTCTTCGCCCTGCACCCGCGTGGGGTACAGTAGGATGTGCACATTGGCGAACCGGCGGTGGATGACGTTGAGGATATCCCGTATGGCGGCGCCCGTGGCCGAGGTGACGATGCCGATGCGCTTGGGCAGCATGGGCAAGGGTTTCTTCAGGGCCTCGTCGAAGAGCCCCTCGGCTTCCAACCGCGCCCGCAGTTGCTCGAACGCCAGTTGAAGCGCGCCCTGGCCCTTCGGATGCATCTCTTCGCAGATGACCTGATAATTACCCCGCCGCTCATAGACGCTCACCTGGCCATGAAGGATGACCTCGAGACCGTTGTCGGGAACAAACTGGAGTTTCGACATTCGCCCCCGGAACATGACGCAATCCACCTGACTAGTGGCGTCCTTGAGGTTAAAATAGCAGTGTCCCGCCGAACTCCGCTTGAAATTCGAGATCTCCCCGCTTACCCAAACGGTTCCGATGCCCTCCTCGAGGAGGTTCTTTACCCGCCGGGTGAGCTGGCTAACAGTCAGGATGTTGACGTGCGTACGGGTGGTCATGGCGGGAATTGTAGCGCATCAAGCGCCGTTTCCTAAAGGCGCGCGCTCCCCTTCATTTCTCGCGCTTTTTGCGACAGAAGATGGCGCCCTCCTCAGGGACGGCGCGCGCATCAACTCGGCTCAGGCGCTGCTCGCCAACCCCAGGGTTTGAGCAAAGCGGCGGAAAAAACTGACCCTCTCGTCCCGCACGGGCGCTTCTTGCTGAACCAGACGGCCGGCGAGTTCCTGAACGGATTTCGAGGCGGCTGCCGATGGATATCGCAATACGAAGGGATAGGTCTGCATCACGGCCTGCATCACATGCGGATCGCGGGGCACATACCCATGGTAGGACAGCTTGCGGCCAAGGTATTTCTGAGTGACGGTGGTCAGCTTGGTGGACACGGCCAAGGCCTGTTCCTTATTCGCCGCCATGTTCACCACCAAACTCGTCACGGCGTCCTCCCGCTTCTGGTAGAGGGTTTTGATGACGGCATAGGCGTCCACGATGGAGGAGGGCTCGGGCGTGGACACCACCAAGACTTCGTCCGCCGCGCTGGCAAAGGCGATGGCGTTTTGGCCTAGACCCGCCATGGTGTCAATGATTATAAAATCCGTAATTTCTTGCAGTTGCTGTAGGCCGTCCAGCAGGTTGGCGCGCTCCTCGGGACCGAGGTCGGCGATCTTGGCTAATCCCGAACTGCCGGGAATCACCTTGATGCCCCCAGGCCCTTCGACCAGGATATCAACCAGCTCCTTCCCCCCTTCGATAACGTGTTGCAAGTTATAGAGGGAATTCAGACCCAGTAACACCTCCACATTGGCAAGGCCGAGATCGGCGTCCAAGACCACTACGCGCTGCCCCCGCGCAGCCAGCGCGATCGCCAGGTTCACGCTTATCCCTGTCTTGCCGACACCCCCCTTGCCGCTGGTCACAGCGAGCACGCGCGCCCGCTGGTGGTGGCGTCTTACATACTCACGCAAATGTTGTGCTTGGTCGCCCACGGTCATCTTTACCTTCCATTACGAGATTCGCCATGGTAGCGGGTTGCGCCAATAAAATGTCATCAGGCACGTTTTGCCCCATACTCAAATAGGATATCGGCAGTTGCACTTCTTGGGTGAGACTAAACATTGGCCCAAAGGACCGCGTCTCGTCAAGTTTGGTGAACATCAGCGCTGCGGGATTCAAGCTTCTCAAATTCGCCACCACGCTGTGCAGCTCATCAATATGCGTGTTGGCGCTCATTACAAGGTGCGCCTCGTCTGCGGCTGCGGCATGCAAAAGTTCGCGCTGCTCTTGGATCTGCTGTACATTAAACTGACTGCCGCCCGCTGTGTCAATAAGCACGAGATCGTAGTCGCGAAACGCCTGCATGGCGTCAATGAGTTCGCCCGCGTCGTTGACCACCTTGAGCGGCACGCCAATGATGTTTGCATACACGCGGAGTTGCTCGGGCGCGGCGAAACGGTACGTGTCCGTTGTGACCAAGGCCACGCGGCCGCGATCGCGCACGGCGAACAAGGCGGCGAGCTTGGCCAGGTTGGTCGTTTTCCCTACCCCGGTGGCCCCCACCAGCGCAACGACTCGGCGTTTGCCCGCCGTGATGGAGAGCCCGCCCGTTACGAGCGTGCGCTTCCGTATCTCGACCTTGAGCCGCTCACGGAGAATGCGTTCATCCCGCCAGCTTTGCTCGTCAAGATTCTTGGTGAGCGCGCCGACCATGCTTGCGGCGACTTTGCGTGTCACGCCCTGCTCCAAAAGCAGCTGGTAAGCGCGGGCCAATTCCGGCGGCAGGGTGCTCGCGCGGGATTCTGTCAAAAGCACCTGCAACATCTCCCGCATATCGTGTAGTTCTTTTTCTAGCTTGTCCGTGTCCGTTTGTTTTGAGGCCGGCTTTCGGAACGGAATGACAGGGGCGGGAGCCTCACTGCCGCTGGACCGCGGCGTCTGAGAAGGGGGCGCTCCGGCCGGGGCGTCGGCCGCGCCTTTGTCCTCGCTTGCGGTTATGCGGTGTTGCGCATCGCTTACAAGCTGACGAAAGTATTCCACCGTCTCGTTCACGGTCTCCTCCGAACCTATCTTTGAGTTCTGCTGGTAGCGTTGTTCGGCTTGGGAGCGTGGGCGCGGTTTCTCTTCGCGGGAAGGGAGCGGAGCTCTTGCCGTGACTTCCACCTCTTTCCGCCCGAGCCACCCCCCAAGTCCCTTGCTTGGGACCTCAGCCGTGCGGACGACGATAGCGTCCGTTCCCAGTGTTTCCTTCATCGCGCGATAGGCGGCGTCCAGAGAGGCCGCGCGAAAGGTGTGGAGTGGTTCATTTGCTTTAGGCATTTACCTGTCCTCCACTCTCGAGGCGCACCGCGGGGTCAATTTCGTTGAAAGACAGTACGACGATCCGCGGCGCCACGCGCTCCACCATCCGTTTGACGAAGCGGCGGATTTGGGCTGGGGTCAGCAACACGGGATCATAACCCGCGGCCACCAGGGGTTGCACGGCCTCCGTGGCCGCCTTGGCGATGGCGTCGGCCCGCGCAGGCTCCACCGGCAAATAATCGCTTGTTTCGCCTTGACGGACCGCCTCGAGGATTTCGCGCTCCAGTTCCGGCGAAAGCGTCACCACCCGCAACTTCTGTTCCTCGTCAGTGTAATCCGCGCTGATCTGCCGGGCCAGCCCGTGGCGCACGTATTCGGTCAGGACCTCAGTGTCCTTGGTTCTTGGAGCAAAGTCCGCCAGAACTTCGAGGATGGTCTCCAAGTTGCGTATGGATACCCGCTCGCGCAGAAGGTTTTGGAGCACCTTCTGGACCTCGCCCAGACTCAGCACGCTGGGGACCAGCTCATCCACAACGGTTGGGGAACGTTCCCGCAGGTTATCAAGGAGGTTTTGCACATCCTGCCGCGACAGCAGTTCCGGCGCGTAAGCGGTGATGATTTCGGTGAGATGAGTCGCTAGGACCGCTGAAGGCTCCACAATGGTGTAGCCCATGCGATCGGCGCGGTCGCGGTTGGCCTTTGATACCCATAGCGCGCGAAGGCCAAAAGCGGGCTCCTCCGTGGGGATGCCGTCGATCTCTTCCTCGACAAGCCCCGGATTCATGGCCAGGAAGTGATCGGCGAGGAGTTCGTATCGGGCTACTTCATTTTCCCGGAGTTTTATCCGGTACTCGTTCGGCCGCAGCCGCATGTTGTCCACGATGCGCACCACCGGGACGATGAAGCCCATGCGCGCGGCGATCTGCTGACGCAACACCTGCACTCGGCTCAACAAGTCTCCGCCCTGACGCGTGTCGGCTAGGGGGATGAGGGCGTATCCCAACTCCACCTTGATCGGATCCACCGTGAGGAAGTCTTCGGGCCGGGAGGGCTCTTCTTCCGCGGGGGCTTGCTCCAAGGCCACTTCCTCGGCTTGCGTGAGGGCGGCTTGACGTTGCAGCGCAAGATGGGCTTGATACGCCATGAATCCGAGCACGGCCGCGATCAACAGGAACGGCAGGGTGGGCATGCCGGGTACGAGGCCAAATACCGCCAGAAGCGCTCCGCCTGTGCCCAGAGCGCGGGGATAACGGGTGAGCTGTTCGCCGAGATCCGCGCCGAGATTCTCCTCGGACACGGTGCGTGTCACGATCAGCCCCGCCGCCGTCGATATCAGCAAGGCGGGCACCTGGGACACGAGCCCATCCCCCACGGTGAGGAGGGTGTAGGTCTGTAGGGCTTCCATAATGGCCATGCCCTCGAAGACCATGCCGATGACCAGGCCAAAGATGATATTCACCAACACAATAATGATGGCCGCAATGGCGTCGCCTCGGACAAACTTCGTGGCGCCGTCCATGGCGCCGTAGAAGTCGGCTTCCCGTTCGATTTCCCGGCGCCGGGAGCGGGCTTGTTCCTCGGTGATAAGCCCCGCGTTCAAATCGGCGTCGACGCCCATCTGCTTACCAGGCATGGCGTCCAACGTGAACCGCGCCGCTACTTCCGATATGCGGCCGGCGCCGCGCGTAATCACTACAAACTGAATGATGACGAGGATCGAAAAGATCACAAATCCAACGACATAATTGCCCCGTGTAACAAATTCCCCGAAGGATTGGATTACCTCTCCCGCATACGCGTCGCTCAGAATGAGCCGCGTAGTGGCCACATTCAGACTGAGCCGGAATAAGGTGAGCACCAGCAACAGCGACGGAAACACAGCGAATTCGACAGGCCGCTGGATGTAAATGGTGGCCAGCAAGACCACGACGCCCAAGGAAATGTTGATCGTGAGCAGCACGTCGAGGATCCCCGTATACATGGGAATCACAAGCACGACGAGTATCCCCATGACGCCCGCGCCCAGGAGGATATCCTGATTGCGTTTCAGGGAAAACCTGCCCTGCTCTACTTGTTCCGCGGATGCTCCCATTGGACGCCGCTTAATCCTTATGTCGCCATGTGATCAGGTTAGTACCGCCAAACCTCTTTGTCCCACTCACCAATTGTTACCCTACCGCGGCCCCGGCGGGGTAATTCATATGCCGGCGCTCCTGAATCTTCTCCGTGCGCCGATCAATTTTGTACACATAGGCCAAAACCTCGGCGACAGCCCGGAACAAATTTTCGGGCACGGGATGACCGATCTCCACGCTCTTGTAAAGCGTCCGGGCCATGTCAGGACGTTCGACGATGGGCACGTCGTTCTCGATGGCCGCTTCGCGGATTCGTTTGGCCAGCAGACGCGCTCCCTTGGCCACCACCGTGGGCGCTTGCATCGAGTCGGGATCATAGCGAAGCGCCACCGCGTAGGTGACGGGGTTCGTCACCACCACGTCCGCCTGCGGTATTTCCTCCATCATCCGTTGCGTAGCGAGCTGACGCTGGATCTGGCGGACGCGCTGCTTGATCTGGGGATCGCCTTCCATCTCCTTGGTCTCTTGCTTAGCCTCTTGAACCGTCATCCGCAAGTCCTGTTCGTGTTGCCAGCGTTGAAAGGCGAAGTCAATTATCCCCAGGATGAGCATGGCTGCGCACACGCGAAACCAGACCAAGGCTATGAGCCATCCCACGTGCTGTACAATGTCAAGCGGCTCCATGAAGATCAGGGTGAGCAGTTCTTCCCAGCGAGCGCTCACCGTGATATACACAATCAAAACCACCATGACCAGCTTCAGCATCGACTTGAGAAACTCTACCAACGTGCGGGCGCTGACGAACTTCTTCATGCCTTCGAAGGGGTTCAGTTTCTGAAATTTGGGCGTTAGCGCTTGCGGCGCGATAAGAAAGCCAAACTGAAGCACATTGCTGGAAATGCCCGCCACTACGAGCAGGGCCATGATCGGCAACACGATAAACCCCAACGTCATCGCCATCTCCCCAGCCAAATAGTGGGCGATGTCCACGTCGAGTTGGGGATGGCCCACTTGCCGGAAATAATGGCGCGTCGCTCCTTGAAGCCGCTCGAACGCCGGCCATCCCAAAAACCAGAGCCCCAACAGCCCCACGGCCAACGTGATGGCGCTGTTCAGGTCCTGACTTTTCGGCACATTGCCCCGTTCCCGCGCTTGCTCTTTCTTCCGCTCGGAAGCGGGCAGTGTTTTTTCGCCTGCTTGTTCTTCGGGCATGGGCTCAACTCATCATAGGAATCATGCGCGACATATTCCGGAACATGTCGTCGAACATGCCGTCGAGCATCATAAGGACAAAGCCAACCATGAAGGCCATGAGCAGAAGCGCGAACGCAATGGTCAAGGGAAAGCCCACAATGATAACGTGCATCTGCGGCACAACACGCCCCAAAAGACCAAGGGAGGCGTACGTCAACAACATGGCCGACCCAATGGGCGCAGCGATTAGCAACCCTTGGACAAACATAACGCGGCCGAGCGCCGTGATGTCGTGCAGCAGATCGGGCCGCACCACCAGTCCCCCCAGGGGAATCTGCTCGAACGTGGACCACAAACCAAAAATCATCACGTGGTGCCCGTCGCTGACAAACAGAAACAGCCCCGCTAGGATAAACAGAAAAAAGCCGAAAATCGGCACTTGCGCCTCGAAGGCGGGGTTAAAGACGTTCACCAACGCGAATCCGCTCAACATGTCCATGACTTGGCCCGCCACTTGCACCGCCGCGAAGATGAAATTCATGACGAAGCCTAGGATAAGCCCGATGAGCAGCTCCGATACCGCCAGCAGACCAAACGCCAGCGCCTCCCCCGGCAGGGGCTCCGGCTGGGCGGGAATCAGCGGCGTCACCATGAAGGCGAGCGTGGCGGCGAACCCGGCCTTGCCAAGCGCGGGGAAGTTGGCGGAGTTCAACATGGGCGCCGAGATGAACAATCCCGAAAAGCGCACTAGCACCAGCGCGAACACTTTGAAGACCTCGGCCTCGAACAGAATCATGGCGTCAGTTTACCAATAGATGAATCTCGCCGAATAGCGGTCGAGCAAACTCCAGCAGAAGGTTGAGGGTCCAGGGTAGAAACACAACGAACGCCGTCAAGACCACCACAATCTTGGGGACGAACGTGAGGGTGATTTCTTGAATCTGCGTAACGGACTGAAATATACTTATCACAAGTCCGATAATCAGCCCGGACAGCAACATGGGGGACGCTACCAGCAATGTAACCAGCATGGCGTCCCGGCCCACGTAGAGCACATCATCCACCGTCATCGTTCTTGCTCCTCCTTCCGCCTGCACCCGAAAGCTTCTGCTTCACGATCCCGTGAACAGGGGATAGCATACCACAACATATTGATACTGTCAAAACAATTTATTGCTACCGGTTGTTGTTTTTGCGAAACGAAAGGAGAACCCAGGGGGTAGAGAGTCTCGCTATCAGCTTGTGGGATATTGTGATGGTAAGGTATTCTCGCCACGAACGGACGGCGGGCGCGATGTTTCCGCTTCCCCAGGTCTGATGCGGTCCCCTTCTGGGCAAACCGATAAGGGTTACTGATGAAGGTACAAGTCATTGGCGCGGGCAGTTGGGGACTGGCCCTCGCACGGCTGCTGGCGCTCAAAGGACATGAGGTCTCGTTGGCATGCCGGGAAGAGGATGGTCCCGAGGTGTTGCGGACTAAGCGGGAGAGCCCTTGCTTCTTGCCAGGGGTGTGCATTCCCGAAAGCATACGCGTCGCGAAGGAACATGATCCCGCGGCCGCCATCGCCGTGTTTGCCGCGCCATCCCATGCGATGCGCGCCGTCGCGGCGGAGTTTCCGTTCAATCCGGACACCATCCGGGTAAGCGTGGCCAAGGGTATCGAAACCGAGACCCTAATGCGGATGACGGAGGTTATCACCGCCGAACAGGGCGCCTGTCCGGTGACGGCTCTGTCTGGTCCCAGTCACGCCGAGGAAGTGGCCACGGATCATCCTGTTTCGGTCGTGGTGGCGGGAGTGTCGGAGCACGCTTGCAAGATGGTGCAGGACGCCTTCGTGACCTCCCGTTTCCGGGTCTACACCAGTCCCGATGTCTTGGGCGTTGAGTTGGGCGGCGCGTTGAAAAACATTATTGCCATCGCGGCGGGCGTGTGCGATGGATTTGAGTTTGGAGACAGCGCGAAGGCGGCTTTGGTGACCCGGGGCCTGGCTGAAATGGCGCGGCTGGGGGAGGCCATGGGGGCGCATCCCTTAACTTTCTCCGGCCTTAGCGGCATGGGGGACCTTATCGTAACGTGTATGAGCCGGTATTCCCGGAACCGTGACGTAGGTGAACGGATAGCTCGCGGAGAAACCATGGAGTCCATTACGAGCACCAGTCTCATGGTGGCGGAAGGCGTCCGCACGGCCCCCGGCGCTTACGCCATGGCCCAGAAACACGGGGTGGATATGCCCATCACCGAACAGGTGTATCGTGTCCTCTTCGAAGAAGGCTCCCCTCGGGACGCCGTGGAAGATCTGATGGGCCGCGACGCCAAGGCGGAACGGGGGTAATTGAGAATAGACATTATTTACAAGATTGACAATATTAGAGCTTATTTCGTTATCTTGTTAATCATGTAAATCATGTCTAAACACCAGGAGGAGTCATGACCGATACGATTAGCGTTTACATGACAGCCGGGTCTTACAAGGAAGCGCGGTATATCGCCGGTGAGTTGATTGATAACCGGTTGGCGGCATGCGTGAATATCTTGGGCTCGGTTACCTCCGTGTTCTATTGGGACGGTGTGCAAGAAGAACAGGAGGTGGCGTTGATTGCCAAGGCAAGCCGGCAGGACTTCCAAGCCATAAACGAGAAGGTGCGGGCTATCCACAGTTACGACTGTCCGTGCATCGTGGCCTGGTCCATTGCGGAAGGGGATAGCGAATTTGTGCAATGGATAAAGGACGAAACGCGCGGCAAGCGCCAAGAACAATAGGCTTTAACCCGCACTGAGACGCCTGAGCCAATCACAGCGTATGGCGAGAGAAGTGCGAAGCCGCTTTACCTAAACCGATAAGGAGCACAATGTCTAAACCGAAAGCCGTTCACTTTGGCGCGGGTAGTATTGGCCGGGGATTCTTGGGCCAGCTTTACTATGAATCGGGCTACCACACGGTGTTTGTAGATGTGGTCGATACTGTGGTGCGCGCTCTCAACGAACGGGGGGAATACCCTATTCGAATAACGGATGAGGAATCCTACACCATAACGGTTCGTGATGTGTCCGGTATTAACGCAACGGATACCGAAGCTGTAGCGGAGGCCGTTTCGGAGGCGGAGATTGTTTCGACAGCAGTGGGCGTTGACGCTCTTCCACGGGTCGCGCCGGCGTTGGCGGGGGGAATTACGAAACGGTTCGCGGATCCCGATGCGCCGCCCCTTGATGTGATTATATGTGAGAATTTGTTGAACGCCGGCGCGTTTCTTCGGGATGAAGTCCGCGCGCTCACCCCTACGGTTTGCCAGGATGTGTTGGAG
>JAWOFY010000173.1:0-6456 GCA_046497285.1 Candidatus Hydrogenedentota bacterium | reverse complement strand
GACAATCCCTATTACCGTTGGCATGCCGAGGAGGCGGGCGGTGATGCGACGGGTCCCGAGGCGTTTCTGATCTGGGAGCCTGACCTTGAAGCGCGCGCACCTGCGGATTTGCCGCAATCCAAGGCGTTTTTCGACGTGGGTTGGACGGCTTTGCACAGTGACATGGCGAATCCGAACGACAACGTGCTGGTGCTGTTCAAGAGTTCGCCGTTTGGAAGCATCAGTCACGATCACGCCAATCAGAACGCCTTTGTGCTGGAGGCCTACGGCGAACCCTTAGCCATCAGCACGGGGTATTATCAAAGCTACGGCGATCCTCATCACAGCGAGTGGGTGTGGCAAACCAAGGCTCACAACGCCGTCCTAGTCGACGGAGAAGGCCAGGTAACACGGTCACCCCAGTCCCGTGGCCGCATTGTCGCACATATGGAAGAGGACGATTGGGCGTACGCCTTGGGCGACGCGGCGGAGGCTTACGGCGGCCGGCTTGACCGGGCTTACCGGCACGTCTTTTTCCTGCGACCGGGCGTGATTGTTATCGCCGATGATTTGGCCAAGGCGGATGGGGAGGAGGCTACCTATCAGTGGTTGCTTCACGCCGAGAACGAGATGGCCCTCGACGAAGACGAGGCGCGCGTAAATATCGAACATGGCGATGCGCGCCTTGAGGCGAAGTTCCTCCAGCCGGCCGGCCTGGCGTTTTCGCAAGAAACAGGCTGGGATCCCGAGCCCACCCGGCCCGAGGATGCGCCGGAGCAGTTCCATTTCACCGCCTCCACGGTGGACGAAACGGCTGAGCAACGGTTCATCACCGTGCTCGCGCCCTACCGTGAAGGCGAAGCGCCGGGGTATTCGGATGTTGATGTGTTGGAAGCCGAAGGCGGCATGGCGCTGGAAGTAGACGGCGCCATTATCTTGATTCGCGATCCGGACGCGGACGAAGTGAGCGCGGCGGGGTACTCAACCAACCAACATGCGGCTCTGATTCCCGCTGAAGAATAGAGAAGCCGCCTAGAGTACGCCGGGGGCGCCTGGGGCTGGCCGCCGGAGACAATGGATAGACAATGAGACGCCGATTGCGTACAATTGGCTTTGGCAAAAAATCATTTGCGCCGCGAAAGGCGCTGTTGCGGTTGAGGTGTTGGGGTATTGCTATCGGAACTTGAGAGAGTAGCCGCAGATAGGAGAACATAACGATGTCGATGGGGAAACGCTTCAGAAACGCCATATATGGGCGCGCGAAAGATGGTCAGCAATTAGAAACGCCTGCGGGGCGGAGGGAGCGCAACGAAGAAAGCAGTTCACTAACGCGGCGCAGCCTCGTGAAGACCCTTGCGGCCGCTCCCATTCTAGGCGGCCTGCTGCCGGCAGTGGCGCGGGCGGCTGGCGGTGACGGCGCGCAATACGAGGTGGACGGCATTTCCGGCGCCACGCCCAAGGACTTCGATTATACCGAGATTGACGAACTCGAGGGCGACCTTTCCAAGGGCCACATTGGAGACCTCGAACTGAGCCGCATGTTGTTGGGTGGAAACATGATGGGCGGTTGGGCCCATGCCCGGGATCTCATCTACGTCTCGGATTTGATGCAAAACTACAATACGGAGCAGAAAATCTTCCAAACTCTTCGTTTGGCGGAGCTGGCGGGGGTCGATACTATCCTCACCAATCCCGTGCAGATCGATGTGATCAACAGGTATTGGGAAGAAGAAGGCGGGGCCATCCAATTCATCTCGGATTGCGGCGGGGCCACCCTGCGTGAAGGTGTGCAACGCTCGGTCGACGGCGGCGCGCAAGCTTGTTACACGCATGGCGGCATGGCTGATACGCTGGCCGATCAAGGCGATATCGACACGATTGGAGAGGCGGTGGAACTGATCCGGGAGCACGGCGTACCCGCGGGTATTGGCGCGCACAAGCTGAAAACGCTCGAGGCCTGCGTGGATGCCGGGATCACGCCGGACTTCTGGATGAAGACGTATCACAATTGCGGGGACGGCTATCTCTGCGAGGATCCCCAAGCCGTGCGTGACTTCATGGCGACGCGCGAGGAGCCATGGATTGCGTTCAAGGTCCTTGGGGCCGGCGTGATTCATCCCAACGAAGGATTCCAGTACGCCTTTGAGGGTGGCGCGGATTTCATCTGCGTGGGCATGTTTGACTTCCAGATCGTCGAAGACGTGAACATCGCGTGCTCGGTCTTGAACAGGGACCTGAATCGTTCGCGGCCTTGGCGTGCTTAACCGGTGTAAAACACTCGTACCCGCTTGCTAACAAATAGAGGGATTTGCTTTACCTTATGGCCCGTGTTTTTGTAACCCGAACCATACCGCAAGAAGGTCTGGACCAACTCCGGAACGCCCTCGGCGAGAATGAAGTGGCCGTTTTTCCGCACGATCGCATCATCAATCGCGCGGAAGTGTTTGAGGGCGTTCCCGGAGTGGAAGCCATCCTATCCATTCTTACGGATCCCATCGACGCCGAGGTGATGGACGCGGCAGGGCCGCAGCTGCGTGTGATCGCGAACTACGCCGTTGGATTCAACAACATTGACGTGCAAGCCGCCACCAGCCGAGGCATCGCCGTGACCAACACGCCCGGCGTGCTCACGGAGACGACGGCCGATATCGCGTGGGCGCTGCTCATGGCGGCGGCGCGGCGCATCGCTGAGTCCGAACGCTATCTCCGCGCCGGTAAATGGGAGGGATGGGGACCCCAGCAATTCCTTGGCGTCGACGTTCACGGCGCCACGTTGGGGATATATGGCATGGGCCGCATTGGCCAGGCCGTGGCGCGCCGGGGCAAGGGCTTCGGCATGCGTGTCCTCTACACGTCGCGCAGTCCCATTGAGCCGAATGTGGAATCCGAACTCGGCGCGGAGCGCGTGGACAAGGACACCCTGTTGGCGGAATCGGACTTCCTATCCATCCACTGCCCGCTTACGGACGAAACGCGCGGCGCGTTTGGCGCGGCGGAGTTCAAGGCCATGAAATCCAGGGCGGTCCTTATCAACACCAGCCGGGGACCCGTGGTTGACGAGGCTGCGTTAGCGCATGCCCTTCAACACGGAGACCTCTTCGGCGCCGGGCTCGACGTCTTCGAGAAGGAGCCCCTGGTTCACCCGGACATCATCCAATGCGAGAACGCCGTGCTCATTCCCCACCTTGGCAGCGCCTCCTTCGCCACCCGCCGCCGCATGGCCGAGATGACCGCCGAGAACATCCTCGCCGTCCTTAACGGAGAAACGCCGCCGAACTGCGTGAACCCCCAAGTGTTATGATTGATTGGAACCACGGATGGACATGGATGGACAGGGATTGATGGGAAACGGGTGCGAGGAGGGTGAGGAAGACGTTGAAGCGTTGTGGCTTGCTGAGGCCCAACGGAGGTATGCGGCATACCGTGCTGGGACGTTGGGAACGGTTTCTGGAGAGGAAGCCATGGCCCGGGCGCGCAGAATAACTCGGCCCACGTCTTCATAATGTTTGTGTTGTTCGCGTCCTAAAGAGCCCGCTAGCCTCACGCAGTGAACGAGTCCGTACCGCCGGCATCTTGCCGGCACTTGTGAGCGCCTGGAAAGCGGCGCTAAGGTGTTTCGAAATTGGGGTGGGGCGAGCCCCTTTCCAGTGGTATACTTTCGCTTCACTTATCATTCCTAAACCTTCAATGAGGAGGAAGCATGTACGTTGGCCGAATTGTATGCGTGGGGTTGAATCCCGAGGGGAGGCTATGCGCGTCGTACCGCGTGTCGAGCCGATCCTTTCCGAATCGCCGGGCGGTTCCCGGCGCGCGGCACATCGCCATCATCCCCAAGGCGGGGTACGAGAGCGACATCGAGAAGAACCCCTACATCGCCTATAACTGCGTTCGGATTGTGGCCGGGGATGCGGTTGCGGTGGTCACCAATGGCAGCCACACCGAACCCATCGCGGAGAAGATCGATGGCGGCGTGCCCGTGCGCGATGCGCTTATCCAGGGCTTGCACGCGCTTGATTATGAGAAGGATCAGTACAACACCCCGCGCATTGCAGCTATAGCCGATGGCCGGGAAGAACCGGCGGGCTGGCTCGGCGTGGTGCGCGACGACGGCCTGGAAGTGCGGCGCATGCCGTTGCGCTCGAGTTGGTGCTTTTTTGTAGCCACTTATGAGCGCAATGTCATCAGCTTGGACCTTACGGACTCGCTTCACGCCACGACGGCGGAAGAAGCCTGCGACATGCTTCTGAATAAGGGCGTGTTCGCCTCGCTGACCAACGCGGTTACATCGGTCGCCGCCCTTGCGCAGGACGGCGGCGGCTACGCCTTGGCTACAAAGGATGTCACGGGCTAAGACAGAGGCGGAACGGGAAATGGACAAGATGGACAGGATTGACAGGATGGAACAGACCGAAATGCAACGTCCAAAAGTTGAAGCTGGATTACGCTGTTTGACACCAGCCGTTGTTTTGAGTGCTGACTAGGGGCTAGCGTAGATCCCTCCCACACCCCCACATCAGAACTCATTCATGTTCACGATTCTCAATCAGGCGGTTTTTGGGGGGAGTCTATCGATATTTTATCCGGTTCCATCCTGTCCATCCTGTCAATCACGTCCATTGCCCCCGAAGGAAAGTCAAACCATGAGCGACAATACATCTCAAGATAGATACGTCAGCCCGTTGGCCGAGCGCGTGGCCACGCCGGAGATGGTGGCGTTATGGAGTCCCCAACGGAAGTTCACGCTGTGGCGCCGCTGCTGGATCGCGTTGGCCGAGGCGCAGCAAGAGCTTGGCCTGGATATCAGCGACGAGCAGCTCGAGGAAATGCGCGCCAACGTGGAGAATATCGACTTTGAGGCCGCCAAGCGCTACGAGCGCGAAACGCGCCACGATGTCATGGCTCACATCCACGCTTTCGGCGACGTGGCGCCCAAGGCCCGGCCCATCATCCACCTCGGCGCCACGAGTTGTTTCGTGGGCGATAACACAGACCTTCTGCTCATACGCGAAGGGCTTGAAATGCTGCTCACCAAGACGGTCAACGTCCTCGCGCGGCTGGCGGATTTCGCGGAGAAGTGGAAGGATCTGCCCACGCTCGGGTTCACGCATTATCAGCCCGCGCAAGTGGTGACCGTCGGAAAACGCGCCACGCTATGGGCCCAGGATCTCCTCCTCGACGCGGAGGACCTTGAGGCGGCCATTCAGCGGTTGCGCTGCCGGGGCGTCAAGGGAACGACGGGGACGCAGGCGTCCTTTCTCAGTCTGTTCGAGGGTGACGAAGAGAAAGTCCGCAAACTCGATCAGCTAGTCGCGGAAAAGCTTGGGTTCGAAGCGTCCTATCCCGTCACGGGCCAGACTTATCCCCGCAAGGTGGACACGCATGTCCTGCGGGTATTGGCGGGCGTCGGGGAGAGCGCGCACAAATTCGGCACGGACCTGCGCCTGCTCCAGAACCTCAAGGAAGTCGAGGAGCCGTTCGAGGCCAAGCAGGTCGGAAGCTCGGCCATGGCGTACAAGCGCAACCCCATGCGATGCGAACGCGCCTGCGCCCTGTCCCGTTTCTTGATGACGATGCCCCTGCACGGCGAATTCACCACGGCGGTGCAATGGTTCGAGCGCACGCTAGACGATTCCGCCATCCGGCGCCTAAGCCTGCCCGAGGCGTTCCTTGCGGCGGACGGTGTGCTCAACTTGTACCTAAGCGTGATGGAGAACCCCGTGGTCTACCCCAAGGTTATCGAGAAACGCCTTCGCGAAGAGCTTCCCTTCATGGCCACGGAGACCATCATCATGGAAGGCGTGAAACGGGGCGGCGACCGGCAAGAGCTGCACGAGGTTATCCGGAGGCATTCCCAGGCCGCGGGCGCCAACGTGAAGGAGCAAGGCGGTGAGAACGACCTTCTTGACCGGCTTGCGGCGGAACCCGCCATCGGCATGAGCCAGGACGAACTCGAGGCCGTGCTCGATGTCTCGAAGTTCGTGGGCCGTGCGCCGCAACAGGTTACCGAGTTCCTTGCGGACCACCTCCGGCCCTTCCTTGGCCGCCATGAGCAACGTCTAGGCCACAGCTCGGATGTGCAGGTCTGACGCCGGGAGGAAAGACCCCTTATGGCCAGCGGATTGGCGGGAAGTAGCGCGGTCGCCGTTGTGTGCAATCCCGGCGCCGGCGGGGGACGCGTGAAACGAGAATGGGATGAACTTGAGACGCGGCTCCGCTCGGTGGCGCCGCGTCCCACCATCCTCACAACGCGCTATCCCGGTCACGCCACGGCGTTGACGCGCGAAGCCCTGTACGACGGTTACGATCGCATCGTTAGCGTGGGGGGCGACGGCACGCATCACGAGGTGGTCAACGGGTTCTTCTGGGACGGCGCGTCCATCAATCCCGAGGCCGCCCTTGCGCCCCTGCCGTTGGGCACGGGGTCGGACCTCGTCCGGACTATAGGCCTGTCCCGGCGAGGCGTGGCACGGTTGTTCG
>JAWOFY010000162.1:0-3955 GCA_046497285.1 Candidatus Hydrogenedentota bacterium | reverse complement strand
GCCCGCGGCCGCCCCACCCACATGGAGCACCGCTTCGGATAGCAGGGAAGGACACTCCCCCCTACCCCAGCCGGCCACTCCATGTTGCAAGCGGCGCAACCGATAGCATTGATTAGACATACGGTTTTTGTCATGATGCCGAAGCAGACTAGGAGCATTCCATGAGGGAATCCACGAACTCGAAGAGCCTTTCTCTGCCTACCAGATGAGCCGCCGAGAACGACCCACAAAGATCGCAGCGCACATCAGAGGAATCATCGAGATGACACCTATAAGGAAACGATTTTACGCTTTCTTCGGTATACATATGGCGTTTGCTTGGTGGGTAGTGCTCCTTTTGAGCATGCCAGCGGCCGGGGATGATGCCGGCCCCATCGAGTTTGACATGGATTTTGACTCCGGCGGCGGGGTATCGGTGGATTCGAGAAGCGAAACCCATTTCGAGCTAGTCCTTGAGGATGAACAAGGCTATGGCCCTCGTGGGTATATGCACTTCAGGCTGCAGGGCGTGGAAGGAAAGACGGTTTCGTTTGAATTCACGAACCTTGGCGACAGCCGCATGCCGTCGGACTACAGATTGCTCTACTCCGAAACCCCGCTTGAGACATTGGACTACAAGAGGATGGATGAAGCGATTGGAGATGGTTTCTCACAGGAATTCCAATCCGATACCGTCTATATCGCAAATTACTTCCCTTTTCCTTACCAAAACACCGTTGAACAAGTGACGCAACATCAGGACTGCGAATATGTGACTGTCGAGGTGATCGGTCAGAGTCACGAAGGCAGGGCGATGTACGCCATGCGCATCTCGGATCCCGATGTTCCCAACGACGAGAAAAACGATGTCGTGGCGCTGACCCGGCAACACCCCGGAGAAACGACGGGCTCGTATCAGATGGACGGCATGATAGCGTATGTGCTGGATGTCTTCCGAGACGAAACGCGTGCGTTTGATGACGACTACCGGTTCCATTTCCTACCCCACGCCAATCCCGACGGCATATACAGGGGCATCCACCGGCTATGTTCCCAGGGATATGATTTGAACAGGCGATGGGATAGGGATTCGCCAGTGGAAATCCGCAACCTCAAGGACTATTTGGAGCTAAATGTGACCAACGCTTGGTGGGGGTTTGATTTACACGCCACAACGAACAGGACCTTCACATCGCTGTTTTACACACGCGCCGCCTCCGAACGGCACATTGACATCGTGGAGTCGATAGCGGCCCATATTGCGTCTCTTGACGGCGTCGGAGAAAGCGAGGCGTCTCAACAGGCGCGGGGATTCTACTACGAAGCGCTTGGCGGCTCCATGGTAGTAACCGAGAAGTGGCTCTACTCGGAAGACTATGGCGCGGAATATCTGCGTAGGCAGGGGCGAAGTTTTCTCAAGGAAGTGGTTGCGGCGTCTCCCCCGCTCCGCGCCGAAGCTTCTACTCCTTCTTGGCCGTTGTTGGGCCGGCCGGCCAGCACCGGCGCACGCAATAAGGGCCTCCGGGGAATGCCGCATCCTTCGGAGGCCCTAACGTTGATCCCAGCGCTTTGCGTCTACAGCCCCAACGCTTTTCTTACAGGCTCGGGTGGTTCAACTTCCTCCATGCCGTAGCCCGCGTAATACGGGTACTCGTCAAACTTATCGCCCTCGCCCCGCATACGCGGATCCTCCATGGCCGTCAGCTCCCCTTCCAAGGCGGCGGCGAGATGAGCGCGAACCGCCTGGTATTCGGGTTCCTCCGCCACGTTGTTCATCTGATAGGGATCCTCACGCATGTCGTATAACTCCTCGGGGGGCCGTTTCCCGAAACTCTTGAGAAACAGTGGCTTCACCTCGGGGTCGTTCGCGTGCTCAATCATGTATTGCTTGGTGGGGCCGTCATCCGTATCACTGAAGATATCCTGGCTCGAACTGATGTGCGGAGCGCCCACCGGCCAGCGATCGGGCTCGTAATTCCGGATATACAGGAAGTCTTCCGTGCGGATCGCCCGGGACGGATATCCCTTGCCCTCGGGACGGCACAGGCCGTGGTGCCGCTCCTTGGCCAGCAGCGCGAAAGACCGGTAGAATCCCACGCGGCCCTCGCGGTCCGATGTCAACGCCGGCAGCATGCTTCGCCCTGTCATGTCGGGCAAGACGGGCGCTCCGGCCGCATCCAGAAACGTGGGCGCCAGATCGGTTAACGTCACCAAGTCGGTGATAACCCGTCCGCCCTCGATGTGGCCCGGCCACCAGATCGCGAGGGGGACTTGTGTGCCCGCGTCATAGAGATTCGATTTGCTGCGCGGGAAGGGCCATCCGTGGTCGCCGGTCATCACAATGAGGGTATTGTCGAGTTCGCCGATCTCCTCCAGCTTGTCCAGCATTTCGCCCGTTTCCCGGTCGAACCGCTCAACCTCGGCGTAGTAGTCTGCAATATCCCGCCGCACCTCGGGCGCATCCGGTAAATAGGGCGGGACCTCAACCTCGTCCGGATCAATGCCTTCTTCTTCCCGCAGGGCGTCGGAGTAGCCCCGGTGGGGATCCTGGCTGCCGAACCAGAAGCAGAAAGGCGCGCCTTCGGGACGTTCGCTCAAGAAACTCTCGAAGTCGGAAAACGAGGGTCCCGTTGGCGGACGATCGCGGCCTCCAGCCTCGTAGTCGCCCGGCCCCCAGCCTTTGCGCGTGTATCCCGTGAAATAACCGGCCCGTTCCTCCAGCAAATGCGGATAGACCGGCAATTCCGCGGGCAACGTGGAATGAAGGTTGGCGCCCGGCCCCAGCCGCCACATGTGTTGGCCGGTCAAGACCGTCCCTCGCGAAGGCGTGCAGCTCGGCGCATTCAAGAAAGCGCGCTCGAAACGCACCCCATTGGTGGCGATACGGTCAAAGGTGGGTGTATCCAGCCCCTGGGTTCCGTGGATGCTGGCGTGAAGCCCCCAGTCGTCGGCAAACGCGAAAAGGATGTTCGGGGGATTCGGGGTCTCTCGTTCCTCTCCTTGGGCGCTCGCGGATCCCGACGCCGCCAGCGCCATGCCAGCCGCCCCCGCCCCTATGGAACCCTTGATAAACTGGCGGCGATTCAGCCCGCCTCCGTGTGTCCTCGTGTCCGTGTCCATTGGCTCCTCCTTGGCTTGGTTGAGTGTGCCCTTCCATTCCCCCCCTGCACGTGTAGTTGGGATGTTCGCTTGCCTTTCCCTCAAGCGATAGGGCTAGGCCGATCCTCGCGGCTATGCCAGTGTAACCAACCGCCACAATCTCATCAAACCCGGCTCCGTTGCCGGACCATGGGGCCGTTGCTATAATAAAGGACATGACGAATCAGCATCCCAAAAGCGTTCGCCGCCGCCTATTGCTCCTTCTCTACGAGAATTACTTCGATAATCCTTTGGAAATGCTGAGTCCAGAGGAGTTAATGAACGAAAAGGGCTTTGAGCGGAGCGAGCTTATACCAAACATCCACTACCTTCATGATCGCGGGTTTGTGGAACTATTGACCAGCTACGATCCCCCCTTATTTTCCGCTGCGCGGATAACGGCGGCGGGCATTGATCTCGTGGAGAACCGGCTGGAGCTTGACCTCTGGTTCCCTCCCGATCCCAGCGGCGCGGAGGGAGAAGCAGGCGACGTCTTGTCGCTCATGGAGAAGCTGGTGGAAGAGGCGGAGTTTTCCCCCCTTGATGGCGAGGCCCGGCGGTGTCTTCTGCGCGACATTCAGTTTCTTCGCGACGAGGTGTGCCGCCCGGCCGAACGGTGGCGCCAGCAGGTGCTCGACGACGTCATACGGTGGCTGGAAGGACATTTCCAGGATCCCAACGCCGTGATGCCCTCGCTACCTCCGCTTCGACGCCGCATATACGCCCTGCTTGCCGAGCGGTAGCATGGGTCTTCAGCCGCCGTGAATGGCCCCCAACAGTTCGTCGATCCTCTCTCCCGCATCGCTCATATCCTGCTTGAGTTGGGCGAGCTGACGAT
>JAWOFY010000098.1:0-2785 GCA_046497285.1 Candidatus Hydrogenedentota bacterium | reverse complement strand
CTTCTCCCACGGCTCGTAGGTCCCGCCTTGGTGGGTGAAGAGGAGGCGTTTTGGGATGCCTTCTTCGTGGGCGGCCTCGGAGAGTTCCGCCAGGTACCGACTCACCACCTCGGCGATGTCGTTGGGGGTGATTTCACCCGAGGTCTTGATGCCGGCGGTTTTCAGCGCGGCATGCCCCAACGGCGCCAAGCCTCCGAAATACCCTTCTGCGTGATTGCGCCCATGGGTGGGGTCGTTGGAGGCATCCTCCGGCCATTGTTCGTAATAGCGGTTGCCATCGGGGTAGTGATAGGCGTTCACGCCGATGCTGGTCTCCCAGCCCACGCGGAATCCGCCGAGCAAATGCTTCTTTTCATTCGGCAGATCGCGCCACCACTCCGCCACGGCAGCGGCCATGGGACGAAGGGCATCAAGGGTGGCCTCGCGCACGGCGGGACTCATGAGGTTGGGCTCAGGCCGGACGCGGATCTGGCGGCCCCAATCGCGCCAGCCAATCTTCACGGCGCTATCCGGATCCCAATCCGTCCATTCGACGTTGTAGCGGTTGTCCGGGTCATACCCGGGCTTATCGGGATCCCACCAGTTCCAGAGATCCGGCCGGTTTCCCCACCAATTCTGGCCGTCCACGTTGATTTGAACGGGGATACCCGTTTCCTCGGACAGGTCCAAGAGCGCTTGCAGGCTTTCCACCAGCACGTCCACAGGATCCTGCAGAAGCGAGAAACTGAAGCTCAACCCGATCTTTAGGTCTTCATTCTCCACGGGCTCAATCTTTTCGGTAAGGTCATCAAAGAGATCCCGGCTGAAGCTATCGGGATCCTGCTGAACCCATCGCATTCCAGGATCCGGATCGGTGGGAGCAATGTGGAAAAAGAGATACTGCGGGCTGGAATACGTCTGCTCAGCCTCTCCCTTGGCTGCATTCACAGTGGCCAGGATAGACGCCAAGACCAGACCGCCGGACAAGAAAACCCGATTCATTGAGCCGTCTCCTTCCCCGTGTTCTTTCCCGAGCCGTTATCCCCTGTTCACACGTATTGCGCGACCACCGCGAGGCCCGAAGCGACGCTGACAAAGGTGTCGCGCTGGAGCAGGCGCTCAGCGCCATAGCGGTCCTCGAGCATCTTGCGCACGGCGGGGACGAGGCTCGTGCCGCCGGTGGTCAATACCAGATCGATGTCCTCCGGGCGTATTTCGGCGGCTTTTTCGGCTTCTTCTATGGAATGCCGCATTTCGTCCAGCGTATGCTCAATAATATGGGCGAACTCGGGCCGCTCCAGGTCGACGTGAAGGTCCAGCCCCTCCTCTTCCAATTCGATCCGGGCTTGTTCTTCATAGGACAGCGTCTTCTTCGCCTGCTCGACTTTGCGGGCCAGGGGATAACCGTAGTTCTTCTGGATGAGCGTGCGCAGCCGCCGGATGGCCTCGGGCTGATCCGAACTCATTTCCGACGCGATGAGCCAATTCATAATCTCTTCGGTGTTCAGCTTGTAGAGGCTCTGCCAGTCCGCCAGCGCGGCATACACGTATTGCGGCATGGGCAGCTTGCTGGGGCCATACCGCGATCGGCTCCCAAAGTATGGAAAGAGTTTGGCGCGCATGATCTCGCGATCAATGACGTCGCCCGCCACCGGCACGCCGGAAACGCCCAGAATTTGGCTTTCCGCCAGGCGTTCAGCCGCCCCCGCGGCCCCACCGAACTCCATCACGCACACGTCACAGGTGCCGCCGCCGATGTCCACCACCATCAGTCGCTGCCGGCGGTCCATCGCGATGGCGTATTCCACACAGGCGGCCACCGGCTCGTAGAAGAACACCACGTTTTTGAAACCGGCGAGTTCAGCCGCGGTTTGCAGCCGCCGTTCGGCGAGGGCGTCCTCATCGGGCCGGTCGGAAAAGCGCACGGGACGGCCAAAGACCGCCGTCTCCACATCCGCGCCCGTATGGGCGTCAATGCGCTCCTTAATCGCCCGCAGCAGAAGCGCTGTAAGCTCCTCGATTTGATAGTGGCGGCCGAAGACATCGGTGCCCTTGAAGCCCTTGAGGCGCAAGGAACTCTTGAGCGACTGGAACAGCCGCCCGGGCGAATTCACCTCGACGGTGGCCTTGGCGCGAACCGCCTCGCGCACCGCGGCGGAAGGATCCTGAGGGGGACGGTAACTCTCCGACTTGTCCGGCTCTCCTCCGACGTAGCTCTCAATGTCAAGGCCAAGGTCCACCTGTTTGAGTTCGACTTCGCGTCCCACGTTCCGGGCGATGTAGGCGTCTGCCGCTTCCCGCCCCGCCAGGGCGTCCCCCTCCGCCGTAATGTACAGCAAGGAAGGCAGCGACGCGGGGTTGTCGTTGGCGGGATCCAGTTCAAGCACCCGCACCGCATCGGCCTCCGCGGCCGCCGCACTCGAATTCGTCGTACCGAAGTCAATTCCTATACAAGGTTGCGCCATGATCCTATTCCACTAGTTCCAACGCCGCGCGTTTAACGGCGAATACTCTTTCCGTGTACTGAAAATGCAAATCGCGGAGTATATCATGCCCCTCGCCGGGCCGCAACTCAGTGGGAGACCAGGGAGCCTGTACTAGTGTCCCTTCAGCCCTTAATCTATGTACAATGCGGCGTTGCGCCCCACGATTGGCTCCGGTTGGAATTCACATGAAACGCTGCACCCTTGTCTCCATGCGTGGGTGACTACCTAAACGACCCCGGAGGGGTCACAATAGTTTCCGGGGGTATCGCCCGCGTGCTATCGCACGCGGGCGATACCCCCGGCTACCAGCTGTCATCCCT